>JAAYCA010000018.1 GCA_012744435.1 Bacteroidales bacterium | reverse complement strand
TCCCTTGATTCCAGAACGGTGTCAGGATCATATAGCCGATCGACCCGACGGCGCGATTCTCATTGGCCATCTTCTCGACGGAAATGCTGCCGACAATCTGCCCGTCGGCCACGATGGCCCGCCATACACCCTCCTTTCCGTCATGATCGGCCACCATCCCCAGCCACCCATCGGCATCGGCTTCCGTATAAGGATAAGGCATCCGATCCGACAGGAATGTCCTGTCCACGGCATTGCAGAGTGCGATCAACTTGTCCTTGCTGGCATATTCCCATTTTTGAAGAGAGAGGTCCATAATGCTGCGTCTATGATGGGTCTCGATAATCCGTCCGGCGATTTCCTCCGGGCGGTCTACCAGCAGTTGCCCATGGTTCATCCCGGGGAAAACGGTGATTCGGGCCTCCGGGCAGATCGACAGCAGGTGTTTGACCTGCGGCTTCGCCACGAAGGCCTCTTTGGTCCCATGCCAAAACTGGATATCGGGTCCGGAAATGGATTCCAGCTTGTTGGTATAGACATCTTTGTATCCGTCCAGGACGGCCTGCCTGCCACCGAAGGGGAAGACCTTCCGACACTCGTCCAGAAGGACGTCGAAGTAGTGCGAATGGAAGACCCGTTTCCAGAATCCAGTCCAATGGTAACAGGTCCAGACATTATAGCTCTGATAATAGCGCAGGGGGTTTACCAGCCATTTGGGCAGCGGCAACAGGGGAGCGGCGTCCATAATGGCGTGGGAAATGATTATCTCATTCCGCTCCAGGATCCGGGATAGAATCTTCCCTCCGAGTGACAGCCCATAGGCGCAGTCGAGACGCCCGCCGTCATGCTGCTGCACATAGCCGATAATCTGTCCCGCCTGGTCATCGACGGAGGTGAATCGGGTGTTGACGCCCATCGTAAAACCGTCTACCTGGACGGCAATGATGCGGTATTTTTCCTCAAGCAGCTTGATAAGCGGCAGGAAGATCTCGTAGGACACGCCAAGGCCAGGAATCAGCAGAAGCGTCGGCGCTTCGTTATTACCGTACAATTTGAAATCCATATTTCCATTATCTTAAGTCATAGATCATAATCAACTCATCTTCCCCGTCTTCCACGGCCCTGAATCCGGCTTTCCGGTACATCCTGAGCGCATAATTTGCCTTCTGGACAGACAGGGAAACTTGCCGGTATCCCTCTGCCTGGAGCATCTCCAGCATTCGCTGAAGCAACAGTGTGCCGATGCCCGAAGTCCCGGACATATATTTGCAGGTCACCGTTTTCGATGATGGATCTCGGCGGTGCCTGGATGCCCTCCGGAACGAAGATGGCTTCGTAGAGAAAGTCATCCAGCACAGAAATATCCTCTGGCCGTATTTCGCGGATGACGGGCATATTAATTTGGACTTTGGCTATTTCCTAATGAACGTTTCATCCGTTGCCGGCACGTCCTCCTCGGCTCTATAGTAGCGCTCGGCCGACATATGCAGGTCATACTTCTCCCTGAGCGCAGCAATGGTCTGCATCATCGGCGTAGCGTGATGCGCGTCGATAGCCTCCTGGCTGGTCCAGCTGTCAATCAAAAGAACCGTCTCCGGATCAGCGGCCGGGAAGAAATAGTCATACCGCAGATTGCCTTCCTCGGCCCGGATGGCATCGGCCGTCCCGCTGCTTTCCATCTCATCCACGAATTTACGGGCATTGCCGTCAACGCCCGTATAATACAGGTTCATCGTGATAGATTCAGTTTGTTGGACAGAACCGTTTTTGGAATGGTTTCCACAACTCATAACGGTGATTGCTGCAAGTAGTATGGCGATTATCCGTTTCATATAAATTCCGATTTATCGGTATAAAGATACGCATTACCCGAAATAACGCAATACAGATTTAGAATTCTCTGGGCACCTGTCCCGGTTGCTGCCGGGCACGTTTTGCGGCCCTGGTGTGCCCGGGAGGTGGTTTTCCCGGTCCCCGGGCACGGAGAGGGGCTTTTTTGTGCCCGGAGGGCCGAGGCACCATCAGGCGCGCGCCGGGAAGGAGGAGCGAAGCGAAGGCGGTCCTCAGACCGCCCGGCGGAGACCGGGATGGAGCAGAGCCGGGCCCAAGCATCGCATCGCACTGCTGTAGAAGCTCTGCGGAATCGGTAGGTCGGGAGCCGCGGGGGTAGCGAACGGAGCGTCAAGCGCAGTGAGCGGATAAGGGGGCAGCGCCCCCTCAAGGCGGAGAAACGAAAAACAGCAACCTGAAAGGCTGCTGTTTTATCGTTTCGTAGCGGGAGGCGGACTCGAACCACCGACCTCCGGGTTATGAGCCCGACGAGCTACCAACTGCTCTATCCCGCGATGTTTGGGACTGCAAAGGTAGTAATTATTTTTTATAATCCAAATTTGCCGGATTACGGGCCGGTCCGGGGATGACGGGGCTATTGGATCCGGATGTCCACATCCATGCGGGCAAGGACCTGCGGACGGGTAAGGCGGCGGATGGAGCTCACCAGTGCGCCGTCCGGGTCCGGACCCTGTCCGAGCATGTCCAGGACCTGGTCCATGGCGCCCGGAGGGGCGGGATAGCCCTTGACGTTCCACTTTGTCAGGTCGGGCTCGCCTGCCGCGACGGCGGCGAAGCGGATGGCGTCCTCGAGGGTGCCGATCTCATCCACAAGGTTGATTCCGAGTGCGTCGGCGCCGGTCCACACGCGGCCCTGGCCGATGGCATCCACGTCGTCCTTGGGCATGTCGCGGCCCTCGGAGACGATGGTGGTGAAGCGGTCGTAGACAGCCTCGATGGAGGCCAGCATATAGGCGTATTCATCCTCGTCGAAAGGACGCATCAGACCGTACATGTCGCCGTGCTTGTGGGAGGTGATGCTCTCTACGCCCACGTGGGCGATGTCCTTGGCCACCTTGGAGAGGTCGGGCACCATGCCGAATACGCCGATGGAACCGGTGAGGGTGGTGGCGCCAGAGAAGATCTTGTCGCAGCAGGTGGAAATCCAGTAGCCGCCGGATGCGGCATAACTGCCATAGGAGGCGACCAGGGGCTTGCTATCCCGCAGGCGGTCCAGCTCGGCCTTGATCTTCTCCGAAGCGAGCACGCTGCCGCCGGGGGAATTGACGCGGAGCACGACGGCCTTGACGCTGGAGTCGGCGGCGACTTTCGCGATCACGGAAGCGAAACGGTCACCGGCCACCTCCGAGCGGCCGGAACCGTCTATGATCTCGCCGTCGGCATAGATGACGGCAATCTTCTGGCGTACCTTCGACGGGAGGAGTTTGGCGCTGACATAATCCGCGAAACCGATCCACTTGATGTCCTTGTATTTGTCCACGACGGCCAGGGTCGCGAGCTTGTCCTGGAGGGCCTGGCGGTCGAGCAGTTCATCTACCAGTTTGCAGTCTACGAAGTCCTGCGGCAGGTTGAGCCGGAGCCCCTCGATGTCAGCGTCGAGCTCCTGCAGGCTGATGCCGCGGGCCTCCGCGATCTCGCCCCCGATGCTTTCCCACATCGAATCCACCATCCGCTGGTACTGCTCTCGGTTCTCCGGGCTGGCGCTGCCGCGGGTGTACATCTCGCCGGCGGACTTGTATTTACCGTGGCGGATCAGCTGTACGTTGACGCCAAGGCGCTTGAGCAGGTCGCCCAGGAAAAACATCTGCGAACCCACGCCGATGAACTGGGACGAGGCGCCCAGACTCGGAGTCATGTAGATCTTGTCGGAAACGGACGCCAGGTAGTAGGATCCGGTCCCGGGGGTCTCCATATAGGTGATGACGGGTTTGCCGCTGGCGCGGAAACGCGACAGGGCGGTGCGGATCTCGCCGAGAGCGGTCACGTCGGAGACGTTGCCGTCCGTACGGAGGTAGATATATTTGACGGCCGGGTCGGCGGCGGCGGCGTCGAGCGCCTGCACGGCATCCCAGATGCCGATGACACTGCCGGAAGGCGTGCCGCTTCCCGTCAGCAGGGACGTGGGATCGAAGTTGCCGAAGGGGCTGGACTCCTGCGTCTGCTCGCTGAAACGGATTTTCGACAGGTCGATGCGCAGCACGCCGGACTTGGGCAGGGCCGGTTTGCCGCTGCCGGCGGCGACGGCGGAGCCAAGCAGCCCGAGCCCGAGGATCAGGCAGAGGATGCCGACCAGGATAATGCCGCACACGACGGCCAGGGTCATTTTGACAAAATCTTTCATCTCGAAAAAGGAATATTTAACAAAAGTAGGTAAATTTGCATAATAATTCAAATACCGATGGCCCAGAAACCTTCCATCCCCAAGGGGACGCGCGACTTCGGCCCGCAGGAGACCGCCGAGCGCAATTATATATTCGAGACGATCCGTTCGGTCTTCCGTACTTTCGGCTACGTCCAGATCGAGACGCCCGCGATGGAGAACCTTTCGACCCTGCTCGGCAAGTATGGCGAGGAGGGAGACAAGCTGCTCTATCGCATCCTCAATTCGGGCGACGCCTTCGCCGGCGTGGACCCGGAGAAACCGCTCACCCCGCAGGTGTGCGAAAAGGGCCTGCGCTACGATCTCACGGTGCCCTTCGCCCGTTTTGTGGTGCAGCACCAGGGCGAGCTGTCCTTCCCCTTCAAGCGCTATCAGATCCAACCGGTGTGGCGGGCGGACCGGCCGCAGAAAGGCCGCTACCGCGAATTCTACCAGTGCGACGTGGATGCCATCGGCTCCCGCAGCCAGCTTTGCGAACTGGAGTTGGTGCAGATCGTGGACAGCGTTTTCGCCCGGCTCGGCGTGCGCGTCCTTGTCAAGATCAACAACCGCAAGGTCCTGACGGGCCTCGCGGAGGTCTGCGGCTTCCCTGACAAGGTGGTGGACATCACGGTGGCCATCGACAAACTGGACAAGATCGGTTTGGATGCCGTCAAGGATGAGATGCGCGAAAAGGGGCTTACCGATGCCGCCATCGCCATCCTCGAGCCCGTGCTAAGGCTGAGCGGCTCCGCGGAGGAGAAAATCACCCGGATGCGCAGCGTGCTGGCCGCCTCCGAGACCGGCCTGAAAGGCCTGGACGAGCTCGAGGAGCTCTTCGGATACATCGCTTCGGCGGGTGTCGCCACCCCGGTGGAGATCGACCTTTCGCTGGCGCGCGGACTCAATTACTATACGGGGGCCATCTTCGAAGTCAAGGCCCTCGACTGGCAGATCGGCAGCATCTGCGGCGGCGGCCGCTACGACAACCTCACGGGCATCTTCGGACTGCCCGACATGTCCGGTGTGGGCGTGAGTTTCGGGGCGGACCGCATCTACGACGTGCTCAAGGGGCTTGACAAGTTCCCGGAGGGGCTGTGCAGCGCCACGCGTCTGCTGCTTGCCAACATGGGGCCGGACGAAGTGCGCTATCTGTTGCCGCTGTCCGCTGCGCTGCGCGCGCAGGGCGTTTCCGTGGAAATCTACCCCGACGCCGCCAAGCTCAAGAAGCAGTTTGACTATGCGGACCGCAAGGCCATTCCCTTCCTGTCCATCACCGGTGAGTCCGAGATGGCCCGGGGGGTCGTGAACATCAAGAATCTCGCTACCGGTGAGCAGCTCGTCTTCGACCGCGAAGACATCACGGGGATCCGCGCTTTCTTAGAGCAATAGCATGATCGCGAATACATAGAGGAGGAAAGCCTGGAACTTGACGCGGTTGCCGTTGTCCTCCGACAGGAGCGACTCGGTCACGTCCGTCCCGGCGAGCTCTTCCAGCGTATGGCGGTCGGGCAGCCGGCGGATGCCCCATTTCATGACGATGAGGCCGTCGTCGATGAAGGTGGCCCCGCCATTGGAGCGGTTCAGGGTGAGCAGTTTCTTCCGGTCGGCGAAATAGGTGGATGCCAGGATCTGGGGGGAAGAGACCAGGGTCTCGGCCATCTCGGGGGTCGTGGCCATCAGCACCATCGGCGTGTAGCCCAGCAGGGAGGTCTCCTGCACGAAGCGTTCCACTTTCTCCCAATGCCGCGGCTTCAGGCGCCCGGGTTCATAGACGGAGACGGTCATCATCCGGCCGCTCACCATCAGGGAATCGACGTATTCTCCCGTGGCGTTGCTCAGCGACAGGGTCGGGGTGGAGTCGTCGGTGGGGTCGTCGATGTCTTCGGGCAGCATCAGTTCGGCGCCGGGCTTGAAGGGGGTGAAGTCCACCAGTGGTATGGAGAGTGAAGAGTATAGCAGGAACAGGCAGACCGACACGGCGGCGATGGGGAAACTGACGTATTTGACTTTGCGTGTGCGCTCCAGTTTGCCCAGCGGCAGGCAGGCAAGCGCCCAGAGCGCGAGCAGGACAATGTTCTTGAGCAGGCTCTGCAGGTGGGTCAGGTGGATGGCTTCGCCGAAACATCCGCAGTCCATGCGGGGGTTGCGGAGATAGAGCACGAAGGTCAGGATGGTGAATGCGCCGAGCAGGACGCCCGTCGCAATGGCCGTAATCTTGCGCCAGACGCCGGTGATCAGCGCCGCGCCGAGCAGGGTCTCGAACAGGGCGAGTCCCACGCCCATCACGTTGGAGAACCCGGACAGGAAGCCCAGGTGCAGAAACTTCAGATAATCCTCCACGACCAGGCCGGCTCCGACGGGGTCCATCAGCTTGAGCACCCCGGCGACGAAGAAGACGAAACCGACCAGGACGGCGCTAAACCTTCGGATAACTCTCATAGACGGTCTTTATTTTATCGAAGATGACATCGGGCGGCAGCATGCCGCCTCCGGCGTCTTTGCAGTCCACGACGATGAAGTGCGGATCCAGGGCCGCCTGGCGGCGGTACATGTCACGAACGCGTGTCTGGAAGGCGATGTCTGCCTCGTGGATGTCCTGCCGGCCGTGCAGATAGTTCCTGTCGGAGCCGGCGCGCTGTGCGGAAAGGCTCTGCTCCACGAAACCAATGGGTACGTCGAGGAAGATGTTGAGGTCCGGTCGCGGGAGGTTGAAAGCGCCGTATTCGGTGTTGTTGATCCATTCGCGCAGCTCTTCGGCTTCACGCTCGGAAGGGAGCTTGGCGCACTGGTAGGCGATGTTGGAATAGACGTAGCGGTCCAGCAGGACGGTGCCTCCCTCAAGCAGGGAGCGGCGGATCCGGGCCGCGGCGTCGTGGCGGTCCTCCGCGAAGAGCAGGGCCACCAGCTGCGGATGGACCCGGTCGATGGAACCGAAGCCGCCGCGCAGGAATTTCCCGATCAGTTCGCCATAGACAGGGGCGTCGTAGCGCGGGAAATGGATGTACTCCAGCGCCGGGCAGACGCTGGAGAGGTATTCTCTGAACAATCTGACCTGGGTGGACTTTCCGGCCCCGTCCAGGCCTTCCAAAACAATGAGCATATCGGTACAAAGATATGGAAAAAATCTCTATTTTTGTGTTATGACTCAGATAATGGCCGTGGTCAATCTGACCCCCGATTCCTTCTTCGAACCGAGCCGCGTCCGCGCGACGCAAGCCCGGGAGCGTATCCGGGAACTCCTCTCCGCCGGTGCGGACATCATCGACCTGGGAGCGGTGTCCACGCGCCCGGGCGCCGCACCTGTTTCCCTGCGGGAAGAGTGGCGGCGGCTCGCGCCTGTCGTCCGTGTCTGGGACGGAGGCGTCCGGCTGTCGGTGGACACCACCCGCGCGGAGATTGTCCGGCGCGTGTACGACTGCGTCGGCCCGTTTATCGTCAATGACATCTCTGCCGGGGAAGACGACCCGGACATGCTCGCGACCGCAGGCCGTCTGGGCCTGCCCTACGTGGCCATGCACAAGCGGGGCAATCCCCGCACGATGGACGCGCAATGCGATTACCCCGGGGGAGTGATTCCGGAGCTGGTGGCGTATTTTGAGGATTTCTCGCATCGGGCGGAGGCGGCCGGGATCGGCGCATGGATCCTGGATCCGGGCCTGGGTTTCGCCAAGACCGCTGAGCAGAACTGGGAGATCCTGGAGGGGCTGGACGCACTGCGCGTCTTCCGCCGGCCGGTCCTTATCGGCGCCGCCGACAAACGTTTCACCGGTGGCGACACGGAACGGGCGCACCGGCTGGCCCTGCGGCACGGTGCCGACATCTTGCGGGTGCATGATGTCGCCGCCGCCAGGCGGACGGTCCTCAGTTATGAGTAATCGGCGGATTTAAGGAAGGGACTGCTCCTCGAAAAGGGCGGGCACCTTGTCCATGTTTCCCGCTTCCCGCTCCAGCGGGATGCGACGGAAGGCATTGACGATCAACACCAGCAGCAGGAGGGCGGCGGCGAAAAGGATCCAGTAGCGCATGCCCGGGAGCACGTCCAGCCAAGACTCTATCTCAGAGAAGGACTCGATGTTCGACATCACCAGCGAGAAGGTGTTGTTGGTGAAGTGCATCAGCATCGTGAGTTTCAGCGAACCGGTCTTGTAGTAGACATAGCCGAACAGGCAGCCGAGCAGGAAGGCCGGAACGGCCTGCCAGGGGTTGAGGTGGATGATGGCGAAGAACGCTGCCGATACCACGATCGCCCAGACGGGTTTCATCTGCTGTCCAAGCAGTCCGCGCAGGATCATGCCGCGACAGAGCCATTCCTCGAAGAATGGAGCAAAGATGCTGACCATCAAGAAATTGATCAGCAGGTTACCGCCGCTGGTTATCTCCTTGAGCATATTCTCCAGCCAGACCGGCATGTCCGGCAGCAGGGCAAGGATGGCGTCGGAGCAGAAAGCGGCGGCGAGGGTGGCAAGGATGACGAACAGGGCGCACAGGGCGCCGCCCAGCGGACTGAAATGCTTGCTGTCGAGCAGGAGCCCGCTCTTGGTGAAGCTGTTGCCCCGGCTTTTGACACTGGCATAGATCATGGCGGGGATGAACATCAGCGGGTAGGAAACGAGCATCCCGTATTGCATGCCGGCTTCCTGGCCGAGCAGGGCGACCATCGGGAGGGAGACCAGGTTGCCCAGCAGGGCGCCGAGCAGCAGAAAGGCTAGCAGGATGAACATTTCCGCTACGCCAGGGATGTAGTAGTTGAACTTCTGGAGGAACTCGTAGTTCCTGGGGCGGATTCCTTTACTCATGGTTGACTATTGATAAAGCGGGGAAGGATAGACTCCCTCGCGGACAAGCTGTGCGAATTTTCCGACCACGGCGGGACGGTCTTCCTTATAGGTGACACCGAACCAGTGGGACGGGGTGGAGAGGACGTCGCAGCGGACGTCTCCGCCGCGGATCATGCGGTCGACGGCGTAGGGGATGTAGAACTCTTTCTTGGGTTCCTGGCTGTTCCGCTCCAGGAATTCCTCGAAAAGAAGGGCGCTCCTGTCGAAGTAGTCGGGCGTAAAGCACCACATGTTCATCGAACAGAGGTCGCTCCCGCGCAGGGTGACGTGCTCCCCGCTCACGGAATTGTCGCCGCGTACGACCCCGTCGGCATCCCGCTGGATGTTGAGGTGCTCCACCACGTCGGTCAGACGCTGCATGGCGTCGTAGTGGCAGATGCCGCGGGACACGCCGCCCGATTCGCTCAGGGTATGGTCCAGTTCGAAACCTACGATGCCGAAAACGCCTTTGCTGTCCGCGTGGGCGCGGCACCACTCGCCCGCGATGCGGAAGGACTCTTTGCCGTAGTAGTCGTCTCCGTTGATCACCACGAAGGGATCCTGGATCACGTCCGCGGCCATCAGTACGGCATGGGCGGTACCCCAGGGCTTCTGACGCTCCGGGTTGACGGGCAGGAAGCGGGCGGGGACCTTGTCCAGTTCCTGGGTCACGAAGGTGAATTCGAGCGGAGTCCCGTCGGAGCACCTGACATGGCTGTATTTCCGGGCCACGGTCTCCTTGAACTGGTCGAGGAAATACCCGCGGACGATGTAAACCACGCGGCCGAATCCGGCTTGAACGGCGTCGTAGATGGAGTAGTCGATGATGGTCTCGCCATTGGGTCCGAGACCGTCCATTTGCTTGAGTCCGCCATAGCGGCTGCCCATGCCGGCGGCAAGGACGAGAAGGGTTGGTTTCATATCGTTGTCATGATTTAGATTCTTTCGCAAAAATAACTATTTTTGTGCAATAATTATGGCTAAGCCCACCAAAGATATCTGGAACCGGGACAAGGACGGCAACAAGAAAGAGCAGCGCTCTTTCCTGCGTTACGCCATTGTCGCGACCGCCCTCTTCATCGTGTTTCTCTTCTTGAAGAAGGACAGCATCGTCACCTGGGTGCAGGCTGGATTCACGTTGCGCCGGCAGGAGCGGCAGATCGAGCAGCTCCGGCAGGAGAACGAAGAGCTGGACCGCCGGATCCGGATGATGAAGGGAGACCGGGACACGCTCGAGCGCTTTGCGCGGGAGCATTTCTATTTCGCCGAGCCCGGCGACGACGTGTATATCATCGAATAAGCAGCAGTTCCTTTTCGATCACCAGCTGTGTCCCCGTCCCCTCGAAGGTCTTTCCTCCGATGGTGACGGTGCCGCGCGGTTCGTCCCGGTAGCGGCGCAGCAGGGCGACCAGTTTCTCGAAGGTGGGCCCGCTCAGGCCGCAGCCTTCGACCAGCCGCCAGAGAGCGTATTCCCAATGCTCCAGCGCCAGTACCTCGGGAATCCGGATGGCGCCGTCTTCCGTGGTGAGCCCCCCGCGAACCGAGCGGAACCAGGCGTCCGCGATGTCATCCACCCGGGCGAAACGCACCATGTCTTCGCCCAGGGTGCGGATGAAGGAGGGGTTGATCTGTGCGAAGGCGGGAAAGACTTCGTTGCGGATGCGATTGCGTTTCAAGGCGTTGTCGGCGTTGGTGCTGTCCTCGCGCCAGGCGCATCCGTGCGCGAGCATCCAGTCCCGGATGTCGGCGCGCGGAATGTCCAGCAGGGGACGGACGATGCCGTCGCGGTCGCCCATGCCGCGCAGTCCGCGGGACCCCGTGCCCCGCAGGAGGTTGAGCATGAGCGTCTCGGCGTTGTCGTCGGCGTTGTGCGCCACGGCCACGGCCGTGAATCCGTGCTCCCGGCGGAGCCGGGCAAACCAGGTGTAGCGCAGTTCCCGGGCGGCCATCTCGATGCTGACGCCGTGCGAGGCGGCATAATTCCGCGTGTCGAAACGCTCCACGTAGCAGGGCATCCCGTGCTCTTCGCACCAGGCGCGCACGAAAGCCTCGTCGCCGTCGGATTCGGCGCCGCGCAGGGTGAAATTGCAGTGCGCGACGGCAAACCGGGCTCCGGGGAAAAGCTCCGGGGCCCGGTTTGCCAGGTACATCGAATCGATGCCCCCGCTGACGGCGAGCAGGATGTCCATCATGCTACTTGGTACCGAAAGTGTAAGTGAAGTTGAAGGAGAAGAACTCCTTGAACTGTATGCGCTGGGTGGGATTGTTGCCGTTCTTGTCGGCGATCAGCACGATCGGATCGTAAATCATCCAGGTGTCGAGGGCGAGCTTGATGTATTTGCCGACCAGGAACCCGAATTTGTTGTCCCAGTTGACGCGGTTCCACCTGAACGGATGGTTGAGATAGTCCGTGAAGAGGATAAGTTGGGTCTCGTAGGTGATTACGTCGTTGAACGATGTCTTGAGGTTCATGTTGAGCTGGGCGCCGAGCTGGAAGAGCGAGCTGGCGTAATCGCCTTCAATGAGGGGCATGCCGTATTTCTGACGGAGCTCCGGGATGCCGCAGAAGATGAAACCGCCCGTGACCGGGGAGAGGTTGAGGCTGAACCAGGGCACGGGATCCCAGGCCATACCCAGACCGAAAGTCAGGTAGCCGGGCGAGAACAGGCCGGACTTGAGGGTGCCGTTCCAGTGCCCCCGGTCATCCTGCTTGTAGGTGTCGTAGCTGTTGGAGAACTGCGACTTGAAGGTAAGGTCGGCGGAATATTTCCATTCACTTTCGGGGCCGGTCCTGTAGCCGAAGCGGCTCTCGAACTTCATGAGGTCGGCGCTCTTCTGGAGGAGGTTGTCCTTGTCGGCGGACCACAGGAAGCCGTACATCAGTTGCAGGCGGTTCGTCCAGGTGGTGAAGTCGCGGGCATAGTTGAGGTTGGCGTCCACGCCGGCACGCAGGGTGGCGCTGTTGTAGCCGCCGGCCGCCCAGCTCCAAAGGGAAGTCTGATTGAAGCCGAGCTCGAAGGTGGCGTATTTCTTCCAATACTGAGGAGCCGGTTCGGCGACGGCGGCGCTGTCGGACGGCTGCGCTGTCCCCTCCTGGGCGCGGAGTGCGGGCGCTGCGAGGGAAATCAATGCGAGGAGAGTGAGTATCTTTTTCATTTTCAAAAGTTTCAGTAGGAGATGGCAAACACGACGCGGCGAGGGGAAGGCTTGCCGGAGAAAATGTCCTTGCCCTCCTCCTCGCAGACATAACTGTCGATGGGGATGCAGCGGATGGTAGCCTTCGTGGCGTCTTTGATGGCCTGCTCGGTCTCGACGGTGCCGTCCCAGTGGCAGAGCAGGAACTTGCCGGTCTGGATCTTGGTCTGGAATTCTTCCCAGCTGTCACATTTCTCGACATTGGCATCGCGGAAGGCGAGAGCCTTGTCGTAAATGTTCTGCTGGATCCGGTCAAGCAGCGTGGAAATATGCTGTGCGATGCCTTCCAGAGGCATTGTCTCTTTCTCGAGGGTATCGCGCCGCGCCACTTCGACCGTACCGGCGGCGAGGTCGCGGGCACCCATGGCAAGCCGTACGGGCACGCCCTTGAGCTCCCATTCCGCGAACTTGAATCCGGGGCGGAGCGTGTCGCGGTCGTCCACCTTGACGCTGTGGCCGAGGGCCTCGAGGGCTTTTTTGACGTCCGCCATTTTGTCCAGGACGGCGGAGCGCTCTTCGTCTGTCTTGTAGATGGGGACCATCACGACCTGGACCGGGGCCAGCCTGGGCGGCAGGACGAGGCCGTTGTCGTCGCCGTGGGCCATGATCAGGGCGCCCATCAGGCGGGTGCTCACACCCCATGACGTGGCCCAGACATAGTCCTGTTTCCCCTCTTTGTTGGTGAACTGGACGTCGAAGGACTTGGCGAAGTTCTGTCCGAGGAAATGGGAGGTGCCGGCCTGAAGGGCCTTGCCGTCCTGCATCATCGCCTCGATCGTGAGGGTGTCCAGGGCGCCGGCGAAGCGCTCGTTGGGGCTCTTGTGGCCGACGATGACCGGAAGGGCCATCACGTTGCGGGCGAAGTCGGCGTACACCTGCACCATCTCGAAGGCCTTGGCCTGGGCTTCTTCGGCCGTGGCATGGGCCGTATGGCCTTCCTGCCAGAGGAATTCCGCGGTACGCAGGAACAGCCGCGTGCGCATCTCCCATCGCACCACGTTGCACCACTGGTTGCACAGCACCGGCAGGTCACGCCAGGAAGTGATCCAGTTCTTGTAGGTGCTCCAGATGATGGTCTCGGAGGTAGGGCGGACGATGAGTTCCTCCTCCAGTTTCGCATCCGGGTCCACGACGACCCCCTTGCCGTCAGGGTCGTTCATCAGGCGGTGGTGCGTGACCACGGCGCATTCCTTCGCAAAGCCCGCCACATGCTCGGCCTCGCGGCTGAAGAAGGACTTGGGAATGAAGAGCGGGAAATAGGCGTTCTGTACGCCCGTGCGCTTGAACATTGCGTCCAGCGTGGCCTGCATTTTCTCCCAGATTGCGTAGCCGTAGGGCTTGATGACCATGCAGCCGCGGACGGCGGACTGTTCTGCCAGATCGGCCTTAAGTGCCAGATCATTATACCATTGCGAATAATTGTCGGACCGTTTGGTTACCTCTTTTGCCATATTCTTATAGAAAATCTGCGTTTTTTTTCGAAATTTGCATCTATAATAAAACAAGTATAGAGATGCCTTTACGGCATGCTACTTGCAACTACAAAGATAAAACTTTTATTTGATAGGAGACCTAAATATGAAACGGAGCGCGACACTTTTCCTGCCATTGCTTCTTTTGCTGGCATCCTGTGGTACCCCTGCTCAATACGCACAGCAGCGGTACCAGGACGGCATCTATGCCCGCCCCGGCGAGGAGACCGAAGCCGTCCGTCTCTATAGCGAAGAGGATTTCGCGGCGATGGCCGCGGACAATATTTCCCGCAAGAACTCCCGCGACACGCTCGTCGTGGTCGTGGACGATACCTGGGCCTGGGGAGGCCTCGGCTTCGGTTCCTACTACTGGAACCGCTGGCGGCGCGGCTACGGCTGGTACGATCCCTGGTACTACGATCCCTATTACTACGGCTACGGCTGGTACGACCCATGGTATTATGGCTACGGTTATTACGGCAGCTGGTACGATCCCTGGTATTATGACCCCTGGTACTACGGCTACGGCTGGTACGGACACCGCTACGGCTGGTACGACCATCCCTGGCACTACGGCGGCTACTGGGGCTATGGCGGACGTTACTACAGCAGCGACCGCCAGTACGTCCAGCGTTCGCTCACACAGTCCGGCGGCAACCGCGAGACGCGTCCCGGCAGCGGCTCCAACTACCGCTATGGAACGCCCGGTTCCCTGGGCAGCAGCGTGATCAACTCGCGCAGCACTTCCTCCGCAACCCCCGGCCGTTCCCAGTCCAGCGTGACCCGCAGCGGCGGCTCGTCCTCCACCAGGAGTACGACCGTGCCTCGCGGCGAGGGCTATAACCGCACGCGGAGCTACAGCAACAAGAATTCCGGCAGCAGTTCATCTTCCGGCAGCGTCTCGGGTACGACCCGGAGTTCTTCCGGCAGCGCTACCCGGAGCTACTCTTCCGGCAGCAGTTCATCTTCCGGCTCGACCCGGAGCTACTCCTCCGGCAGCAGTTCATCTTCCGGCTCGACCCGGAGCTACTCCTCCGGCAGCAGTTCTTCCAGCAGTTCCCGCAGCAGCAGTGGCGGCGGTGGCTACAGCGGAGGTGGCGGTGGCGGCGGTTCCCGCAGCGGCGGTGGCGGCAGCAGCAGCCACAGCGGCGGCGGCCACAGCGGCGGTCGCAGATAGCCTTCAGGCGCCACGGGCCGCGGCCCGGATCCGGACTCTCAAGCGTGAACCCTTTAAATGACAAAAAGATGAAAAAGATATTCCTTGCAACGGCCTTGCTGGCCATTTCCCTGGCCGCAGGCGCCCAGTCGATGTACGACGCGATTACCTTCAGCCAAAACCATTATTTTGGCACGGCCCGGAGCATGGCGATGGGAAATGCGGTGACCGCCCTGGGGGGTGACCTCGGCTCCATCGGTATCAATCCCGCGGGTTCCGCCGTGTCCTCCTACGGTCAGTTCGTGATTACCCCGGGCCTGACGATTTCTGCGGTTGCCTCACAGTATTCTCCCGAGGGGGAGAGCGGATACGGGCCCGTCAACAATCTGAAGAGCACGAAGTTCAACATGCCCAACGTGGGTGTGTCCATGACGTTCGAGACCGGCAAACGCTACGGCGTCAAGGCCATCTCCTTCGCCGTACTCTCCAACCAGACCAACAGCTTCAACTATGCTGCGGACGCCTTCGGCAACAACTCCCGCACCTCCAAGATCGCGGAGTTCGCCGATGCCGCCTACGGTATTTCCGAGGTTTACCTTCCCAAGACGAACGACTACAATCCCTATGACTACTCCGACGTCTCCTGGGACATCCTGACGGCGTACAACGGCGGCATGTTCGGTCCCTACGGCTGGGATGCCGATTACGCCGGCGTGACGGAGAGCATCTCCGACAACGGCGACTACCATTTCGTGCCCGCAGCGCTGGCCCAGACCTCTTCGCTGACCAAAATCGGCAGCAAGTCCGACCTGATCATGAATTTCGGCCTGAACATTTCCGACCGGGTATATGTCGGTTTCAATCTGGGCGTTCCCATGATACGGTATCGCTTCGACGAATCTTTCTATGAGGCGGCGGTCAATCCCGAACTCTTCCCGATTGTTTACGAAGACGGCGACCAGCTCTATACCACCTATTTCCAGCGGGGTTACTACAACTACCAGTACCTTGCCGACATCGGCGGCGTCTATGCCGGCGTGGGTGTCATCGTCCGGCCGACCGACAACCTCCGCCTCGGTGCCTCCATCCAGTCCCCGACCGCCCTTTCGGTCTCGGAGACCTGGCAGTACATGGCCTCGACGACCTTCAGCGACAGCGATTACAACGATAGCGAGACCTCCCCGACCGGGGAGTACTCCTATAACCTCCGGACCCCCTACAGGGCTTCCTTCGGCGCGGCTTATACATTCAACAAGATGGGCGTGGTCAGCGTGGATTACGAAATGGCCGACTACAGCGTGATGCGTTTCAGCCCCGTGCACATGGACCGGATGGCCAACGACGAGTTCCTCTGCCAGAACATGACCAACCAGTATTTCGCCGGCGTGGCGCAGATGCTGCGCGTGGGTGCCGAATTCAAAGTCACCCCGGCGTTCGCCGTACGGGCCGGCTACTCGGTGAGCACCTCTCCCGAGCGCTGGTGGACCGACAGCTCCGGCAATGCCGTGACGGCCGACGACTATGCAGCGGACTTTTACAGCTATTTCGACCGGGTGAAGAACCTCGTGACCCCGCATTATTACGGTGACCTGACGAAGTCCTATTCCGCGGGTCTGGGCTATTCCTCTCCGGGATCCTTCTTCATGGACGCTGCGGTGCGGCTCACCCAATATCCCACGACGACGTTCTCGCCTTATTACGACTACGACAGCTACGACAGCGCCGGAAACCTCCTGCGCGTGCAGTCTCCCAGGGTCCTGAACGTCCGTGACCTGTGGAGCGCATCCCTGACCTTTGGCTGGAGATTTTAGCTATGCAACTTACCGCCAAGCAACTGGCCGAAATCCTTCACGGCACAGTAGAAGGAAACCCGGAAGCCCAAGTGACTTCCTTTGCCAAGATCGAACACGGCAAGCCCGGCCAGCTCTGTTTTTTCGCAAATCCGAAATACGAACAATATGTCTACACCAGCAGGGCTTCCGTCCTGCTGGTGAACCGTGATTTCACGCCCAAGGCGGAGGTCGCTCCGACCCTGGTGCGGGTGGAGAATGCCTATAATGCCCTGACGGAATTGCTGGCTTACGTGTCCGCCGAGAAGAAGAAATACCGCCGGCGCAGGAGCCTCCGTTCCCGGATTGCCTGGAGTGCCAGGCTCGGGAAGAGGGTGAGCGTCGGGGCCTTTGTCTCCATCGGAAAGGACTGTCATATCGGAGACTGTACCGTCATCCACGACAACGTCACGATCGGTGCGGGGACGAAGATCGGCTCCCACTGTATCATCTATCCCGGGGTGCATGTTTTCCCGGGGATGGTGATCGGGGACCGTGTGATCCTGCATGCCGGCTGTATCATCGGTGACGACGGTTTCGGAAACGCCCCGCAGCCGGACGGTACCTGGCGCAAGATCGAACATCTGGGCAACGTCATCATCGGCAACGATGTGGAGGTCGGCTCCAACACCACGATCGACCGGGCCCCCATGGAATCCACCATCATCGAGGATGGCGCCCGCATTGACAACCTGTGCATGATTGCCCACAATGTCGTGGTCGGCAAGAATACCGTCATGGCTGCCCAGACCGGTATCGCCGGTTCCACGAAGATCGGGGAAAGCTGTCTTTTCGGCGGACAGGTGGGGATCGTCGGACACGTCAAGATCGCCGACCACACCACGATCGGGGCCAAATCGGCTGTCATCGGCAATGTCCGCAAGCCGGGAGAGACATACTGGGGCGTCCCCGCCATCCTGCATAAGACCTACCTGAAGGCATATGCCAAGTTCAAGAGGGCCGGAGAGGAAGATAATCAATAATTTATTTGTACCTTTGCCGCCCAAATGAATCAGCAGACACTCAAGACAAGCTATCGCTTCGAAGGCCGGGGCCTTCATACAGGAAAATATGCACACATGACCGTGATGCCCGCCCCGGCGGACCATGGTATCCGTTTCGTGCGCACCGACATGGAGGTGGAGATTCCCGCCATCGCATCGAAAGTGACGCGCACGGACCGCAGTACGACCATTACGGAAGGGGACGTTTCCGTCATCACCATAGAGCATCTTATGTCGGCCCTGACGGGCCTGGGTGTGGACAACGCCCGCATAGAGATCGACAATGAGGAAGTCCCGATCCTGGACGGAAGCGCAGAGCGTTACGTCCGGACGATTGCTCCGGACGGCCTGCAGGAGCAGGACTCGGAGCGCATCTGGCTCGAGTTTTCCGAAGCGGTCGAGGTGGTGGATGAGCAGAGCGGCTCCCGGATCCGGATCGAGCCGGCCGAGACGATGTCCTTCAATGTGGAGGTGGATTTCAACTCCCGCGTCCTCGGGATCCAGAAGGCCCATTGGACGGAAGGCGCCGACTATGTCGGACAGATTGCACCCTGCCGCACGTTCGTGTTTATGCACGAGCTCGAATTCCTGGCCTCCAGGGGCCTGGTCAAGGGCGGTGACGTGGACAATGCCATCGTGATCGTGGAGCATCCCGTCACCCGTGAGCAGATAGACTACATGTGCCGCTTCTTCGGCCAGCCGCGCCTGAACGTCACATCGTCGGGATACCTGAGCAACCTCAGGCTCCACTTTCCCAACGAATGCGGCCGCCACAAACTGCTGGACCTCATCGGGGACATGCGCCTGCTGGGTGGCTTCTCGAAGGCGAAGATCTGCGGCTACAAACCCGGCCACAAAATCAACACGCTCGCGGCCCAGGTCGCCACGGGCAAAATCAAGCACTAGCATATGACCACAATCCATCCCCTGGCCACCGTCCATCCCGACGCCAGACTCGGCGAGAACGTCGAGGTGGGGCCGTATGCCTTCATCGACGCGAATGTCGAGATCGGCGACAACTGTCAGATCCTTCCCCATGCCACCATTTTCCCGTACGTGAAGATGGGGTGTGACTGCCGCGTGTTTCCCGGCGCCGTGGTCGGCGCCATTCCGCAGGACCTCAAGTTCGACGGTGAAGTTACCTATGTGGAGATCGGCGACCGGGTGACCATCCGGGAATGCGCGACCATCAACCGGGGTACGAAGGCCAGCGGAAAGGGTGTGACCCGCGTCGGGAGCGATTCCCTTGTCATGTCTTACGTGCACATCGCACATGACTGCCGCGTGGGGAAACACTGCATCCTCGTCAGTTACGTCGGCATCGCCGGCGAGACGGATGTGGACGACTGGGCCATCATCGGCGGCAGTACGGTTGTCCACCAGTTCTCCCACATCGGCACACACGCCATGGTAGGTGGCGGAACGGCTGTCAACAAGGACATCCCGCCGTATTCCATCTGCGGACGCAATCCGATCTGCTATTCCGGCATCAATATCGTTGGCCTGCGCCGCCGCGGCTTCGACACGGATGTGATCCGCAATATCAAGGACATTTACGACACGATCTATTATCAGGGCTACAACATCTCCGACGGATGCTCCAAAGTGGAGGCCGGCTTCCCGCAGTCCGTGGAGCGCGACACCATCCTTGCTTTCATCAGGGAGTCCAAGCGCGGAATTGTGCGCGGAATGGAGATCGGCGCCAAGGGAGAGATCGACTAGTGCCGCCCGTCCTGACCATAGCCTGGTTCCCTCCTGTAGAATACTTTGCGCTGCTCGCAAGGTATTCTTCGGTTTATGTCGAAGCCTGTGAGAATTACCAGAAGCAGTCTTACCGGAACCGCTGTCACATCTATGCGGAGAATGGCCGTCAGAGCCTGAATTTCCCGGTCGTTCACCGTGGCGGGACATTCAGTCTTCCGATCCGGGAGATCGAGGTGGATTATTCCACGCCCTGGGTGGCCAAGACGGAGCGCTGCATCGAGACGGCCTATCGCTCGTCGGCTTTTTTCGACTACTACCGCGACGCATTGTTCGCCATTCTGGACGAGCAGCCGCCGACCCTCTGGGAGCTGGATATGAAGATCATCCGTTTCTTCCTGGACAAGATCGGACTGCGTACCGAACTCGTTCCGACCGAAAGCTTTGCCGCGGAGCACGTGGACATCCACCCCAAGCGCCCGAACGCCATCCTGCAGGAGCTGGGGGCCGACCGGCCCTATTATCAAGTGTTTTCCGACAGACATGGGTTCCTTCCCAACCTTTCGGTCATGGATCTGCTCTTCAACGAGGGCCCTGCGTCGCTGGATCTTATCGGCAGCCGTTGAAAAACGGGTCCGGCATCCGCCGTTTTGCAGCCCCGGGGAAGTCTGGAAGTCGCTTCCCGCATCCCGCATGCGGGCGGGAAATGACAATTCTTTTTGCAGATTTAGATAATAATACGTATATTTGCATCCGTGAACGAGATGGAAGACCCCGGT
>JAAYCA010000017.1 GCA_012744435.1 Bacteroidales bacterium | reverse complement strand
TCCCTTGCAGCGGCAGGACTTATTCATTATCTTTGTATGATTTCATCCGATTTCCGACATGTACAAGACCCAAGGACTGAAGAATAGCCGGATCGAGGTGGCGGACGCCCTTCGCGGCATTGCCGTCATCGGCATCATCCTCTATCACGCCGTAGAACATTTCAATCTAGGTTCGCCGGGCGGCGTCTCCCACGGCCTGCCTGTCGACGGCACCGTGTTCAATATCCTGACCGTGCTGCTTTCCGGCAAGATGTACGGGATCTTCGCCCTCCTGTTCGGCCTCAGCTTTTTCATCATGCGGGACAACCAGGAGCAGAAGGGAAAGGACTTTTCCCTGCGCTTTGCCTGGCGCATGGTCCTGCTCTTCGGCTTCGGCGTCCTGAATCTCGTCTTCTACGACGGTGACATCCTGACCTTCTATGCCCTGATGGGCCTGTTGATGATCCCGGCCGGGTATCTGGGCACGCCGGTCCTGTGGGCCGTGACGATCCTTCTCCTGATCCAGCCGGTCGAGATCTACAGCCTGCTTTCCGGCTGGAAACCGGACCTCTCGTCCCTGGGCAAATACTACATGGAGCTCATGAAAGCCCACAGCCAGGGGACCTTCCTGCAGAATGCGGCCGCCGACCTGCAGTACGGCTTCGCCGCCTCCGCCCTCTGGTTCATCGGAAAAGGACGCATCACCCAGACCATCGGCCTGTTTTTCCTGGGACTCCTCGTCGGCCGCCTGCGGCTCTTCTACGATGAAGGCAACCACCTGAAAGTGTGGCGCATCGTCCTTTGCATCTCGGTCCTTGCGGTCGCCTCCGGCGTCATTTTCGGCGCCGCAGGCCACGGCGACGTGAACTTCGGCAAACTGGACAGCCTGCTGCATCCGCTCTTCAACCTCGCCATCCTGCTCTTCATCGTGTCCGGCGTCGTCCTGCTCTGGTATGCATGCGACGGCTTCCGAAGGGCCCTGACGCATATCTGCTTCTTCGGGCGCATGTCCCTGACCAATTACCTTTGTTCGTCCCTGCTCGGCGCGTTCGTCTTCTACGGCTGGGGACTTGGAATGTACAAGGTCCTCGGCACGACCTGGTCGCTGCTCGTCGGCATCGGTATCGTCGTCCTGCAGATCGTGGTCCTGTACCAGTGGTCCAAAAAGCACCAGCGCGGCCCGCTGGAGACCCTCTGGCGCAAGCTGACCTGGCTATAATCCCCTGAAATTGTTTTCACACATATTTATCAATTAAAATTCTGAAACAGCATGAAAAAGTACGTTTGCAACATCTGCGGGTATGAGTATGACCCGGCCAAAGGAGATCCCGACAACGGAATCGCTCCCGGAACAGCTTTCGAGGACCTCCCCGAGGACTGGACCTGCCCCCTCTGCGGTGTAGGGAAAGAAGATTTTTCCGAGGCGGAATAAAAGGACGCATCATGAATAGAATCAGACTTTTCGCTGCAGTCTTGGCTGCAAGCACGGCTGTCCTTTCCGCCAACGCACAGACCTTGAAGATGACCCATCAGGTCGCGCGCATCACAGCTTATGAGGCATCCACGGCCGTCAACCTCGTGGTCGTAAAGCCCGAGCAGAAACTCGACATCCTGGATCCTTCGGTCTTCACGGTCGAAACGAACGGCGTCGAGCGGAACGTGAAGATCGTTTACCCTTGCGACGACCGCGGCGAGTGGACCGACAACGGCGACTATCTCGCTTTCGGTCTCGAGCTCAGCAACGCCCGCGGCGCCGCCCCGCTCGTCTCCAGGGGCATGGGGACCTGGAGTACGGCTTATCCCGTCAAGGTCTCGCTCAAGCCCGGAAAGAGCATCAAGGCCGGCGGCAAGAAGTTCACGGCGGTGGACTGCGCCACCGGCCATGCCCTGCGCAATTTCCTGTCCGAGTCCGATTTCTTCCGCCGCGGCACGTTTACCGGTCCCTCGACGGGCCGTCCGGGCGACGAGACCCTTACTTACGGAGCCTATGAACCGGAGGCCCTGCGTATCGACGGCAAGCGCAACCCGCTCATCATCTGGCTCCACGGCATGGGCGAAGGCGGCACGGACGTTTCCATCGAACTTATGGGCAACGAGGTGGTCGCGCTGATCCGCAACGACATCCAGTCTCATTTCACGACGGAAGGCGGCGAAAGCGGCGCCTACGTGCTGGCCGTCCAGTGCCCGACCATGTGGATGGGCACGGCGAAGGGCTTCGGCAGCGGTTCCTATCCGTCCCTCTATTCCGACGTCCTGAAGTCCTGCATCGACAACTATGTCGAGCAGAATCCCGATGTCGACCCCTACCGTATCTACATCGGCGGCTGCTCCAACGGCGGCTACATGACCGTGAACATGGTCCTGAGGAACCCCGGCTTCTTCGCGGCGGCCTATCCTACCTGCGAGGCCTATGCCGACGTCAACATCTCCGACGTGCAGATCCAGCAGATGGCCAAGGAGAATATCTGGTTCGTCCAGTCTTTCGACGACACGACCGTCCGGCCGACCGAGTACTGCATCCCCACCTACAAGCGCCTGATCGAGGCCGGCGCCAAGAACATCTGGGTGTCCATGTTCGAGAACGTGACGGGCACCGATACGCCCGGCCAGCGGCTCATGGGCCACTTCTCCTGGGTGTACGTCTTCAACGACCAGGTCACGGCGGCCCAGGAGCAGTCCACGGCCGACATGAAGCCGTCGAACAACGGCGGCGGCTCCGTCGCTCCCCAGGGCTTCAACAACCTCTTTGACTGGATGAACGCCCAGAAGCTCGTCGACGTCGTTCCGGCTCCCAGAAACGCAAGGTAACCCAAATATACAAAAGACAATATGAACAATATCAGACTTTTCGCAGCCGCTTTTGCTGCATGTGCGGCTGTCTTTTCCGCCAGCGCACAGACCCTGAAGATGGAGCCTCAGGCCGTGGGTGTGACCACCTATGAGGCCTCCACGGCTGTCAACCTCGTGGTGGTCAAGCCGGAAATCAGGCTCGGCAATCTCGATCCTTCCCTATTCACCGTCAACACCAACGGCACGGAGCGCAACGTCCTGTCGGTCTATCCTTCAGACTCGCGTGGCGCGTTCAACCCGGAGGGGGAATACATCGCCCTGGGGCTCGAAAAGGCTTCTGGCCGCGGCATCGGTCTTTCCAAGGGCGCCGGCGTGTGGAGAGACGAGTACAGCGTCAAGGTCGGACTGAAGAAGGGCAAGGCCCTCAAAGTAGGCAAGCAGAAATACACCGCTATCGAATGTGAGACCGACAAGGCCCTCAAGGACTTCCTTTCCGAAGCCGATTATTTCAACAAAGGCACGTTCACCGGCAAGGCGACGGGGAAAGTCGGCGACGAGACGCTGACTTATGCAGCCTACGAGCCCTGGTCGCTCAAAGGTGACGGCAAGGCCAATCCCCTGGTGATCTGGCTGCACGGCGGCGGAGAAGGCGGCGTCGACGTATCCATCACCCTGCTCGGCAACGAGGTCGTCTCCCTGATCCGTCCCCAGATCCAGTCGCACTTCACGACGGAAGGCGGAGCGGACGGCGCCTATGTCCTCTCCATCCAGTGCCCCCAGGCCTGGATGCGTACGGCAAGCGGCACTTCCACCCGGGGCGAATACCCTTCCCTGTACGCCGACGTGCTGAAGTCCTGCATCGACGACTATGTCGCGAACCATCCCGACGTGGACCGCAACCGCATCTACGTGGGCGGATGCTCCAACGGCGGCTTCATGACCATGCACATGCTGATCCGCCATCCCAAGTTCTTCGCAGCGGCCTATCCCACCTGCGAGGCCTATGCGGATGCCAATATCTCCGACAACGAGATCGCCGCGCTTGCCGAGGAAAACATCTGGATCGTCCAGTCCTACGACGACACGACCGTGGATCCCAAGTCTTTCTGCATCCCGACTTTCCAGCGTCTGATGAAGGCGGGTGCAAAGAATGTGTGGATGTCCATGTTCGAGAACGTGCAGGGGATCGACAACCCCGGCCAGAAGCTCATGGGGCACTTCTCCTGGTGCTACCTCTTCAACGACGCCGTGACCCTGTCGCAGGAACAGACCGATGGGGATGTAAAGCCCAGCAACAACGGCGGCGGTTCCGTCGCGCCGCAGGGCCATGCGAACATCTTCGATTGGATGAACGCCCAGGTCCTCACCGCTCCCGAGCAGCCGCAGCCGCAGAACGGGGTATAATTGACAAAAACGGTTGGTAACCTTGACATTTTCGGTTGGTAGAAAGGTCACAATTTCCTCTTCTTTTCGTCGTTGAAAAAGAGGAACCATTTAATGAAGTTATCAACCCGAGATTCCG
>JAAYCA010000016.1 GCA_012744435.1 Bacteroidales bacterium | reverse complement strand
TCCCGGCCGCGGTGATGCGGCCGCCCGCCAGGCCCAGGGCGCTGACTTCCGGTTGCCGCGGGTTCAGGGTTGTGATTTTCCCGTTATATAAGACGAGAGCATGATTCATGGCCTGTTCCTCTTTGGGGGGACCTCTGCCGCGGGCGGCAGCCAGGCATGAACCCCCGGGGTTACCACCGGTATTACCCCCCCAAGTCAAAATGGAGACGACAATTTGATAGAAGGCGTCACGGTCTTGCGCCCAGGCAATAGATCGCAGAATGCCGTAGGTGCGAATGGCCGACTCCGGTAGAGGCAGCAGCTGCTGGGCTCCCGAAGTGCCTGGTTCCTATTTTTTTGCCGAAAAGCTGCTGATGAGATTGGCGTAGTCCGGAATGTACTGCGCGAACAATTTTCCGAGGCCCTCGATGTCATTGCGCCAGTCGCGGTGCAGTTCGCAGGCGATGGCGAACCAGTTGAGCAGTTGAACGCCGGCTGCCGCCATGCGCTTGTGCGCAGCTTCTCGGGCGATCGCATTGAACGTGCCCGAGGCATCCACCGCGACAAAGACTTCAAAGCCGTCGTTGATCGCCGACAGGGCCGGAAACGCGACACAGACGTCGGTGACGATGCCGGCGATGATGAGCTGTTCTTTCCCCGTCGCCTTTACGGCCGCGAAAAAATCCTCGTTGTCCCACGCGTTGATCTGACCGGGGCGAGGGATATAAGGCGCCTCGGGAAACATCGCCTTCAGCTCCGGCAGGATCGGCCCGTTGGGTCCCTGTTCGAAGCTGGTCGTCAGGATCGTCGGCAGTTTGAAGTATTTTGCCGAGGCCGCCAGCGCCAGGACATTGTTCTTGAACTCGTCCGGAGGGATGTCCCTCACCAGTGAGAACAGCCCGGTTTGGTGGTCGAGCAGCAGCACTGCGGCGTCGTCCTTACGCAAACGTTTGTAGAGATCACCCATGATTCGTTCCTCCTGGTTCTCTAAGGATATGGAAAGCCTTGACTGCCTATGCTTTGAAAAACGCCGGCAAATCCTTGTTGACCTGAGGTCTTCCGTAAAATCCGTCACGGAAAAGGCCTCGATGCAAAAGTACACAGCAGGGAAGCCGGCCATTATTCCCTGTGGCCAAAATGATCGTCGAACACATTCAGGGGCAATCCTCCGGGATTAGCAGGGGTTTGCAGCATCAACGGCGGCACCGCGCCGATGAGCACCGCCCGGGCCACCCGCTGGGTACCGTGTCGGCCGATGCAGCGGGCCGCTTCGCCGCCGCCCGTGGAGTGCCCCACGTGGATCACGTCCTTCAGGTCCAGCGTTTCCACGAGTTTGGCCGGGTCGTCGGCTTAGGTGTCCAGGTCGTTGCCGTTCCAGGGCCGGATCGAGCGCCCATGGGCCCGGCGTTCATGAGCGATGCAGCGGCACCCCCGGGCGGCCGGAAACAGCATCTGGTCTTCCCGGGAGTCTGCGCTCAGCGGCCAGCCGTGGCTGGAGACGACGGGGTGGTTCACTGCCCCAAATTTATATGGCATGTCTGAGTGCCGTCCTTGGTCGTGATCGTCATCATGGGAAGCTCTTCCTATTGTTGGTTGGAGGTATGGAAAAATCTGACCACTTGGATATTTCAACCGTTTTCAGGGTCGGTGGACTAACGGAGGAAAGTGGCGATATCGGCGGCTAGTTTGCCCAGCGCAGGCTTCAGAGGAAAGAGGAATTAAGAATGAACAT
>JAAYCA010000082.1 GCA_012744435.1 Bacteroidales bacterium | reverse complement strand
GGTCTCGTCCGCCTTGTCCAGGGCCATCTTCAGGGCGGCGGGCTCCTCCGGGTTCGGGGACACGACCGTCGGGAAATCACCGTCGGAGATGTCCTGATCGGGCACGTGGATGACGTTCCTGAAGCCTTTGCGCCGGAGGATTTCCGGGATCAGGCGGACGCCGCAGCCGTGCAGCGGGGTATAGACGATCTTCAGTCCGGCGTGCTTCTCGCACAGCTCCGGGCTGAGGCTCAGGGACAGCAGGTCCCGCAGATACAGTTCGTCCACGTCGGCCCCCATCGCCTCGATCTCTCCGCAACGCAGTCCCGCTTCAAACTTGACCATCTTCGGGTCGGTGATCCTGGCCACTTCCGCCACGATCTCCTTGTCCACCGGAGAGGTCACCTGACCGCCGTCGGACCAGCTCACCTTGTAGCCGTTGTATTCCTTGGGATTGTGGGAAGCCGTGATCATGACGCCGGCCACGGCGCCTTTCAGACGCACGGCATAGCTCATCTCGGGCGTCGGGCGGATGTTGTCGAAGATATATACGTGGATGCCGTTGGCGGACAGCACGTCCGCCGTGATGCGGGCGAACTCCTTGCTGTTGTTGCGGGAATCATAGGAGATGCAGACCTTCGGGTCGTCGCCTTCGCAGTGTGTAAGGATGTAGTTCGCGAGGCCCTGGGTCGCCATGCCCACCGTGTAGCGGTTCATGCGGTTGGTGCCCACGCCCATGATGCCGCGCAGGCCGCCGGTGCCGAACTCCAGGTTCTTGTAGAATGCGTCCTCGAAAGCGGCCGGATCGCCGTTGCGGAGCTGGATGATCTTGATTTTGGTCTCCTGGTCGAAGTCTCCGTCGAGCCAAGCCTGGGCCTTCAGTTCAAATTCTTTCATATGGTTTATATCGTTTCAGTATTTTCGCCGGCTTTGCTCCTGCAGCCGGTGTCCTCCCTGTCCCGCAGGGCGTCTCGCTTCGCTCGACCCCTCCCATCTGACGATGGGCCCCTCCCTCTTACGTGCCGAGGGTGGCAACGTCCCTGCCGGGACAGGGAGGACACCGGCTACAGATCAGCTGGGTAAATATAAGAAAAAAACGGGGAAAGTGTTACTTTTGCGGAAATGAAACGGAGTTTCGCGGATATTTTGGCCGGATTGGACGGCGACCGGGCGCGGAAGGTGGCCCGCAAGCTGCCCGAGTGGGCTTCTGTCGACGGCCTCGAGATTCCCTCCGCCCTCTCCCTGGAGCAGTGCTCCTCCACCGCCACCGCCCAGTACAAAGCCTCCCTCGTTTCCGCGTGCCGGACAGGCTGCTGCTGCGGCAAAACCGTGGCCACCCATGGCCCCGTAAATGGGAGGGGCCCGCTTCCGGAAGAAGTGGGAGGGATGAGCGAAGCGAAATTTTGCAGCAGCAGCCTGTCCGGCAAAGCGGAAGACGGGATGCTGGTTTTGGACCTGACCGGAGGACTGGGGGTGGACAGCTGGGCGTTTGCCCAGGTGGCGGAGCGGGTGGTGTATTACGAACGGGATGCGGAGCTGGCCGCGGCGGCAGATCGCAATTTCGCGCGGCTCGGCGCGACGGGCATCGAGGTCCGCTGCGAGACCGTGACACCCCGCACGGAGCTGCCGGAGGCGGACCTGATCTACGCCGATCCGGCCCGTCGCGATGCCGCCGGGCACAAGGTCTTCCTCCTGGAGGACTGCACCCCGGACATCCTGACCTTGCTGCCCATGCTCCTGCAGAAAGCCCCGGCGGTGCTCCTCAAACTGTCTCCGATGGCCGACCTCGCCATGCTCGCCGGACGGCTGGGACCCTCCCTGCGGGAGATCCACGTCGTCGAGCTCGACGGCGAAGTCAGGGAGCTGCTCTGCCTGCTGCTCCGCGACACCGCCCCGGCCGAACCCGAAATCATCGTGGCACGGCTTCCCGAAGCCGCTGCCGTTTCGCCGGAAGCAATCCTCCGTTTCCGCATGACCGACGAGCGGGAGGCAAGCGCGGTGTATGCCGAGGGCGTGCAGCCGGGCGACGTGCTCCTGGAGCCCTGCCCCGCCCTGCTCAAGGCCGGCGCGTTCCGCCTGCCCTGCGAGCGCTGGGGCCTGCGCAAACTCGCCCCTTCGACGCACCTTTACCTCCGACCTCCCGTCCCGGGCGCAAAAACGGTCTCCAGCGCTCCCGGCGAGCCGAAAAACAGCGTCCCGGGCGCAAATGAGGCCTCCAGCGCTCCCGGCATCCGCTTCTTCAAGGCCCGGCGCGTCCGGGAAGTGCTGCCTTTCGGTGCGGCCGCCTTCAAGCAGCTGAAGCAACGCTGTCCCCGCGCGGAGATCACCGCCCGCAACCTCCCGCTGGGCAGCGACGCCCTCCGCAAGAAAATGGGCATCGCCCCGGGGGGCGACACCCACATCTTCGGCTGCCGGCTCGCGGACGGCGGCGCCGTGCTGATCGTAAGCGAAAAAGCAGTCTAGGAACGCTGCACGTTACTTCTTGGCGTTGACGCAGCGGGATTTGATATAATCATAGACGAAGTCGAAATCCTCGTCCCGGACATAGACCTGGTTCTTGTCGAACAGCTGGTTGACCTTGATCAGGTGCAGCCGGCGGCGCGCCTTGACGCTGCGGACGTTCTTGAATTCGGACATCGAGGAGTTCCTGGCCGTGGAGAGCATGCCGGCGCCGGCCGCCGCGGGCTGTTTGGCGGCAAGTCCCACCAGCGTGGCGACCGCGCCCAGCGCCCGGGCCTTCTTGAACTGCCGGGGCTGCTGGATGTGCTTCACTCCGTTCTCGTCCATTTCGAACAGCACGACATATCTGCCGCCGTAGAGGGCCGACAGGAGCAGCACCCCCAGGAAGGTCAGGACCGCCAGGATACCCAGGACAAGCAGCATGGCCTTGCCCATGTCCAACAAACCTTCCCAGTCGCCGTGAATGACATACAGGAAGAAACCGAACACCACCCACATGGCCAAGACGATCCAGAAAAAGATCTTGAACACCGTCAGGAAAACGGTGGGATTGGTGATCATGTTCATCTCGTACACCCAGCGATACTTGCCGTCATCGCAGAGCCGGACATCCTTGTTTTCGTATTCCATCCCTAATTATTCCAGAAGCCACTTCGTCCAGAAGATCTCCGCCGCGGCGGCATCGTGCTCGTGCTGTTTTCCGCGATAGCCGTGCATCCCGTCGGGATAGATCCGCAGCTCGAACTGATAGCCCGCCTGCTGCAGGGCGTCGACCAGCTGCAGGGTGTTCTGAAAATGGACATTGTCGTCGCCCGTGCCGTGCGTGAGACAGAGCGCGTTCGGCAGCGGCTTGGGACCGTCACCTTCGAAAACCTTCGGCACCCAGGTCATCACCGACGCCTCGGCATAGCCGTCCGGATTGGCCTGCGGCGTGTCCATGAAGCGCTCGGTATAGTGCGTGTCGTAGAGGTGCCAGTCGTACACCCCGCCTCCGGCGATGCCGCAGCGGAAGTATTGCGGATAACGCAGCACCAGCATCGCGGTGGTCGTGCCGCCGAAGGAGAATCCCGTCACTCCGATCCGCGAACCGTCCACGTAGGGCAGCGCCTGGAGCCATTTCGCCCAGGCGATGTAGTCCTGCAGCTCAATCACCGTCATGCGGCGGAAGGCCTGGTCCATTCCCCGGCGTCCGTTCTCTCCGGACGAGCGGGGATCCACGACGATATGGATCACCCCGTTCTCGAAGCACCAGGCGTCGGAGGCGTCGCGGTCGCCCCAGCTGTCACGCACGTACGGCGTGCCGGGGCCTCCGTAAAGCACCATCTGCACCGGGTATTTCTTCGCCGGATCGAAATCCTTCGGAAGCGACATCAGGCCGTAGAGGTCGAAGCCGTCGTTCTCGATCTGCACGATCTCCGGGTAAGGACGTTCTGAAGGCAGGGCCGTCGGCGTCAGCCGGGTCTCCATCGCATATTTGTCCGTGCGTCCCGTTACGTTCAGCCAGGGCGAACGCGCCGTGGAGGCACGTGCCGTGAAGCGTTTGCCGTCCTCCGAGATCTGCACGCCCGACACGTTCATTTCAGGATCCGTCAGCGCCGTGATGCGGCCCTTCCTGTCCAGCCGGTACAGCGTCGTGTGCAGGCGGGAATCCCGCTTCGCGGTAAACCACACGTCGCCCTTATCCTGGTCCACCTTCAGCAGGCGGATCCCCCAGTTCTCCCCGTCGGACAGACGCCGCAGGCTCCCGTCGTAGCCCAGGAAATAGATCTGCTCCCAGCCCGTCTCGAAATTGCGCGCCATGTATAAACCCTTGTCCGTGAAGATCATCCCTTCGATCCATTCCACCCAGGCATCCGGGTATTCCTCATGATAGACCTGGCGTTTGGAGCCGTCCTCCACGCTCACGGCATACAGGTCCAGCACGCTCTGCCGGCGCGGTTCGCGCGAGACATACAGCTCGCGGGAATCCGCCCCCCAGAAAGGCGTGCCGAAGTACTGTTCGGGCGAATCGTCGAAGTCCGCCCAGACCGGCTGCGCCCCCCGGAGGGCCTCGATGATGCCGATGCGCACCGACGGATTGGCCTCCCCCGCCTTGGGGTAACGCGTCTGCTTCAGGGTCCCGTCCTGCCCGAAGGGCGAATAGATGGGGAACATCGGCACCGCCGAATTGTCGAAGCGGTAGAAGCCGAGGCGGCGGGAGTCCGGACTCCACCAGAACGCGCGGTACTGCGACGCCCGCCCGAAGATCTCCTCGTAGTACACCCAGGAGGCATAACCGTTGAGGATCAGCTCCGACCCGTCAAAGGTCAGGCGTGTCTCCACGGAATCCGCCACCGAGCGTATCCAGAGGTCGTTGTCGCGGGTAAAGGCGACCATCGTGCCGTCCGGAGACGGCGTCACGTTGCGGTCCGCGGCGCGGACACCGGCCCCGCAGAGGACCGAAAGGATCAGGATATAAAGGATTTTTTTCATAGGAAGAACCTGTCGTTGAAATTCACGAGATATACTTTCCGGACAGCGCGGGTAAGCGCCGTATAGAGCCATTTGAGGTCGTCGAGGGTCTGCTCGTCCTGCCAGAAGGGGCAGTCGATGAACACGCAGTCCCACTGCCCGCCCTGCGACTTGTGGCAGGTGATCGCCTCGGCATACTTGAGCTGGAGGGCGTTGAAGTAGGGGTCCTCCCGCACCGCTTCCCAGATCTTCTTCTTCGTCCGCCGGTCCGCGTAGTCCGCGGACACCCCCTGGTAAAGGGCATTCTGCTGCTCCGGGGTCAGCGACGCCGCCTCCGATTCCAGCGTGTCCAGGCACACCTTCGCCGTCAGGTCCACGTCGTCATAGTCCGGGAAACGAAGGGTCGCCGTCGCGAAATGCAGCCCGTAGCGCTCCTCGAAGCCGCCGATGCGGACGAGCTTCGCGATGTCGCCGTTGGCGATATAGTCCATCCCCGGCACATCCTCCACGAACTGGTAGCAGTTCTTGACAATCATCAGGGCGTCCCCCCGTACCAGGCGCTCCTCCTTGAACTGGACCATGGAGCGTATGCCCAGGTTGTAGCGGATCGCGCGCTTGTTGGAGCGGCACAGGACCACCGTGCCGTCCTCTCCATAGCGGCCGTAAGCGTCGGTGATCGCCTCGATCAGCTCACCGCCCCCTATGCGCTCGACATCGTCCGTCCCGGACAGGTCGAGTCCCCATCCGGAAAAGCTGTCTCCCCCGTCGCTGCCGGCGATCATCTCACGCAAATGCGTGGCGTTGCGCAGGATTCCGGAATCCGCCGCCTGCCGGACGACGGAAGTCAGTTCGCTGTAACGGACGCCCCCGAAGCCGTCCATCAACGGCTTCGACAGGGCCGGCGAGCTGTCCAGGCCCACCGGCGGCAGCTGCGCCGCGTCACCGACCAGGATGAGGCGGCAGTCCAGGCCGTTGCGGACAAATTCCACCAGGTCGGACAGGAGGTTGCCCGTGCCGAAAGCGGCCGTCCCCTGCCCCGACGCGGCGTCGATGCCGATCAGGGACACTTCGTCCACGACGAAAAGCGTCCCCCTGGCCTTGTTGGGCGACAGGGAGAACTGCCCGAAGCCGTCGCTTCCCACACCCTTCTGACGATAAATATGCTTGTGGACAGTGAAGGCCGGGCGCCGGGCGATCCCGGCAAAAACCTTCGCCGCCCGGCCCGTCGGGGCCAGCAGCACCGAAGGCGTCCCGACATCCTTCAGGGCGGCGATGACGGCCGACAGGGCCGTCGTCTTGCCGGTCCCGGCGTAGCCGTTCACCACGAGAATATCCGCATCGTCGCAGGTCACGAACGCCGCCACGTCCCGGAAGAGGCGGGCCTGACAGGGGGTCGGCTCCGCCTTGAAACGCTTCAGAAACAATGTCTCGAGGAATTCCGTACGGTCCATCATCCCCGTGCCCGCTGGTTCATTTCTTGCCCACGGTCTTGATCCGGCTGCGGAACTGGCGATTCTCGTTCACGAGCTCGGAGATCCCTTCGTTCAACTGAACGAGCTCATCATCCCCGTCGAACTTGACGGTATATTTCTTGTCCTGCGAACGATAGGCGTTCAGCCCGTCCAGCATACGGTAAAGAGGGTTTACGTAGAGTGCAAGCAGGAAGAACAGCAGCATCAGCACCAGCAGCAAGCCCACGCCGATGGCCACGACTCCCGGAATGATACTCCGGTAGAAACCGTGCTCGAAGGTCACGGAATTCCGCTCCAGATCCTTGTGGATGGAGAGGGAAAGCTGCTCCAGATCGGTGCGCAGGCGCTCGAAACGGGGTTGCAGGCGCTCGAAATACCACGAGCGGGAGTCGATGAAGTCCGACTGCATCACGTCTTCGAGCTCCAGCGAGGTCAGCATGTAGGCGGAGTAGGAATACATCACCGAATCCGCCAGCGGACGCACCTGGTTGGTGGCGACGTTCAGCCGGAGCGAATCGCAGTGCGACTTGAAATACCCGTCGTCAAAATCCGGCACCCGCAGAGAAGTCTCCTCTCCGACCACTTCCAGAATCTGCAGGTTGTAGGTATTGCTCATATCGGCAAGACGGTTGGCCACGTTGATGCTTCTGATATCGTCCGCGATCAGGTCGGAAACATAGTTGCTCATGCTGGTGTACTCCATCACCGAGATAAGCGACGAAAGGAGCATGATCGCAGCGATGGACGACAGGCTCAGGATCAGCTTTGCACGCATCGACGGGCGACGTTCCCGGAATTTTTTGAAGACACTTCTGGCCGACATTATTAAAAAAATTCAAGAATTATGACAAAGATACGAATTTTTTATATACTTTTGTATTATCTCTAACGAGTACGCCTATGCCATCCACCTTTCTGAGCGACCGCACTGGCAAGACCGCCTCGGTCAAACGGGAGATTCTGCGTCTGTGCATCGCACACAACAACTACAGCATCGCCGACTTCAGCCGTGCGCTGGGCATCAGTGTGCCCACGATCACCAAGTTCATCAGCGAACTCATCCAAGAGAATTTCCTCAAGGACGAGGGCAAGGTCGGCACATCCGGCGGACGACGCCCCAGCGTGTACGGACTCAACCCCGAAGCAGGCTATTTCGTGGGGGTGGACGTGGCCCGGCACCATTTCCACATTGCCATCAGCAACTTCAAGGGGGAGGTGATCTCCTACATCCAGGACATCGAGTTCGTGCTCGTGGCCAACGAGAATTCCTTCCGCACGATGTGCCGCATGGTGATGGACCAGGTGATTGCGAGCGGCATTCCCTGGATCAAGGTCCTGGGCGTGGGCGTGAGCCTGTCCGGCCGGGTGAACCCCGAGAAGGGCTACAGCCTCACCTACTTCGTCAGCGACGACCTCCCGCTGGGGAGCATCTTCCAGAAAGAATTTAACGTCCCCGTCACCATCGAGAACGATTCCCGCGCCATGGCCTACGGCGAATACATGTCGCTCGGCAAGAAGGCCGATCCCGACATGATCTTCATCAACGTCAGCTGGGGTCTCGGCATGGGCATCATCATGGACGGGCGTCTGTATTATGGCAAATCCGGCTATTCCGGCGAGCTGGGACACTTCCCCGTCCTGGACAACGACATCATCTGCCGCTGCGGCAAGGTCGGCTGCCTGGAGACGGGCGCCTCCGGGTCCGCCCTGCACCGCATGATCGTCGAGAAGCTGGGGAAGGGCCAGGCCTCTTCGATGGCGGACGCCTACAACAAAAAAGGGGATGTGGAGCTGGACGAGATCCTTCGCGCCGTCGAGGAGGGCGACGTGCTCGCCATCGACGCCATCGGACAGATCGGCGACACGCTCGGCCGCGGCATTTCCGGCGTCCTCAACGTCTTCAACCCGGGACTCGTCGTGATCGGCGGCCGCCTGATCGTCGGAAAAGACTATCTCCTGCTCCCGATCAAGACGGCGGTCAACCGCCTGTCCCTGCCGCGCGTCTCCTCCGACACGACCATCGTCCTGTCCGCACTGGGCCGCAAGGCCGCCTCCGTGGGCGACTGCCTGCTGTCGCGCGCCCGGGTGCTCGGCCTGATGTAGTCCCATGCCCAGTTATCTCCAGATCGAGAACATCTCCAAGGCCTACGGGTCCAAGGTGCTCTTCGAGCGCATCGGTTTCAACATCAACGAAGGCGACAAGATCGCCCTGATCGCCCCCAACGGCACGGGGAAGACTTCCCTGCTGCGCATCCTCGCCGGGGAGGACAAATCCGACTCCGGCGGGCGCATCCTCTTCCTGAAAGACATCCGCATCGCCTTCCTGCAGCAGGAGTACGCCTGGGATCCGGCGCTTTCTATCGAGGAACAGGTCCTCTCACACGCCGCACCGACCCTGGCCGCCTTCCACGAGGAAGAGCGGCGCGACTATCTGCAGCGGCTGCGCGAACTGCTGACCTCCTTCCGCTTGCCGGACCCCGGCAAACCCATGTCCGCACTCTCCGGCGGCGAGGTCAAGCGCGTGGCGCTCAGCGAACTGCTCGCCCTGCAGGCGGACTTCCTCATCCTCGACGAGCCCACCAACCACCTCGACATCGAGGCCATCGAGTTCCTCGAGAGTTATTTGAAACGCAGCCGCTGCACCCTGCTGATGGTCACCCACGACCGTTACTTCCTCGACCGCGTGTGCAACACGGTGATGGAGCTGGACCATGGCAGCATCTATATCTATAAAGGCGACTACCAGAACTTCCTGGAGAAGCGCGAAGAGCGCATCGCCCACTACAACGCCGAGACCGACAAGGTCCGCAACCTGCTGCGGCGCGAACTCGAATGGATACGCGCCACGCCCTGCGCCCGCAGCGGCAAGGCCCAGTACCGCATCGACGCTTTCCACGAACTGGCCGACCGCGCCGCACAGGTCTACCGCACGCAGCAGGTCAGCTTCGAGGGGGTGGGCGGGGCGTCCCGCCTGGGCGGCAAGGTCATCCATTGCCGGGACGTGAACTATGCCTGGGAGGGGATCCCGATGCTGCGGGACTTCAGCTATGATTTCCAGCGCTTCGACAAAGTCGGCATCGTGGGACGCAACGGCGTGGGCAAGAGCACCTTCCTGGATCTGCTGACGGGCGCCGTCGAGCCGGACAGCGGACTCATCGACCGGGGCGAGACGCTCAGGATCGGTTACTACCGCCAGCAGGGCATGGCGTTCCGGCCCGGGGACACCGTGCTGGACATCGTCCCCGACACCCGTCTGCTCGGGCGTTTCCTCTTCCCGCACGATCTGCTTTCCACGCAGGTGGAGCGCCTGTCCGGCGGCGAGAAGCGGCGGCTCTACCTGCTCACCATCCTCCTGCAGGAGCCCAACCTGCTCATCCTCGACGAACCCACCAACGACCTCGATATCGTCACGCTCAACATCCTGGAGGAGTATCTCAAGGAGTTCCAGGGCAGTCTGCTGATTGTCAGCCACGACCGCCATTTCCTCGACCGCGTGACGGACCATCTGCTGGTCTTCACCGGCGAGGGGCATGTCAAGGATTTCATCGGCTCCTTCTCCGAGTACCGCGCTTACATCCGGGACGTCGAGGCCATGCGGAAACGGGCGGGTGCCTCCGCCCCGCGGGCGGACGGGAAAAAAGCGGCGCCGGTGTTGCCTGACGGCGAAAGCTCAGCCGCAGCAGGATTCGTGGCGCCGAATCCGGTTCCCGCGCCAGCGGGAAGCGAGGATGGAAGCCGAGCCGCAGGCGCACCGGGCCGCCTCCCGTCCGCCCGCCAATTCGACAAACCGCGGAAGCTGACCTGGAAGGAGCAGCGGGAGCTGGAAGCGATCGAAGCGGAGCTCCCGAAACTCGAGGCCGAGAAGGCGGAGCTCGAGGCCCGGATGTCTTCCGGCACGCTCCCCTACGCCGAACTCCAGTCGGCCTCCGAGCGCATCCAGGCGCTGATGGACGAAATCAGCCAGCGCGAGGAGCGCTGGCTGGAACTGTCGGAATAATCGTTTTCGTCTATTCCGGTTTGTAAGAATCCTTCAGGGAGACCGTCTTGTTGAAGACGGCCTTTTCCGCCGTGGAGTCCCGGTCTTTGACATAGTAGCCGCTTCGCTCGAACTGCACGGCGATGCCGGAGGCGTCGTCCAGCAGGGCGGGCTCCGCGAGACCGCGGCCGGGGGTCAGCGATTCCGGATTCAGGAAGTCCTTGTAATCCTTGTCCTCCGGCACCTGGCTCATGTCCGCGAGGGTGAAGAGGCGGTCGTAGTTGCGCAGTTCGATTTCACGCGCATGGGCGCAGGACACCCAGTGGATGGTGCCCTTGACGCTGCGCCACTGCCCGGCGCCGGGCTTGGTGGCCGGGTCGTAGGTACACTCCAGCTCCACGACATGGCCGTCGGCGTCCTTGACGACCTTCTCGCATTTGATGATATAGGTGTATTTCAGGCGCACTTCGCCGTCCGGCTTGAGACGGAAGAACTTGTGCGGCGCCTCTTCCATGAAGTCGGCCCTGTCGATCCAGAGCTCGCCCGTGAAGGGAACCTTGCGCGAGGCGCCCTCCGGATCGGCCGGATTCAACGGACAGTCGTACCACTCCACGAGGCCCTCGGGCCAGTTGGTGAGGCGGACCTTGAGCGGGTCCTGCACCACCATGTAGCGGTTTGCCCGGGCGTTGAGGTCCTGCCGCACGCACCACTCCAGCAGCTGGATGTCCATGAGCTGGTCGCGCTTGCTCACGCCAATCTTGTCGCAGAACATCTTCAGCGCCTCGGGCGTATAGCCGCGGCGGCGGACGCCGCAGAGCGTGGGCATCCGCGGATCGTCCCAGCCGGCCACGAGCCCCTTCTGCACAAGCTCCAGGAGCTTGCGCTTGCTCATCAGGGTGTAGGTAAGGTTGAGGCGGGCGAACTCGTATTGATGCGAGGGATAGATCCCGAGCGTCTCGATGAACCAGTCGTACAGCGGCCGGTGCACGTCGAACTCGAGCGTGCAGATGGAGTGGGTGATGTGCTCGATGGAGTCGCACTGGCCATGGGTGAAATCGTACATCGGGTAGATGCACCATTTGTCGCCGGTGCGGTGATGCGAGGCGTGCTTGATCCGGTACAGGAGCGGATCGCGCATCATCATGTTGGGATGCGCCATGTCGATCTTCGCGCGCAGCACCTTCTCGCCGTCGGCGTATTTGCCGTCGCGCATCTCCCGGAAGAGCTTCAGGTTCTCTTCGGGCGTGCGGTCGCGCCAGGGGCTGGGCGTGCCCGGCTTGTCCACGGTGCCGCGCCCCCTGGAGATCTCCTCCTGGGTCTGGTCGTCCACGTAGGCAAGTCCCCGCTTGATCAGGTCCTCGGCCCACTCGTAGAGCTGGCCGAAATAATCCGAAGCATAGCACTCCTTCTCCCACTGGAAGCCCAGCCACTTGATGTCCTCCTTGATGGAATCCACATACTCGACATCCTCCTTGACAGGGTTGGTGTCGTCGTAGCGGAGGTTGGTCTTGCCGCCGTATTTCATCGCCAGCCCGAAGTTGATGCACAGGGACTTGGCATGTCCGAGATGCAGGTAGCCGTTGGGCTCCGGCGGGAAACGGGTCAGGACGGACGGGACCTTGCCGGTCTTCAGGTCGTTCTCGATGATCTCCTCCAGGAAATTGAGTTTCTTCTCGTTCTCTTCCATATGTCGCTTTGGCTGTATCGTGCAAATTTACGGTTTTTTTATTTCCCAAAAACCTACTTATAGTACAAAATAAAGAAAAACTACGGCATAGGAACGAAAAGAGGCGCTTGTAACAAGCGCCTCTTTACATACAATTCTACTCCGAAAAGTCGAAGCAAAACCGTTCTCACCAGACTAGTTCTCAAGAAGAGGGATAATAATACGCGAACCATCGCGCCTCCCGACAAAAACATTCTGTCGGGCGATTCTGACACGTCCTTGTTCTGCCCAGACACCGGCATAATTGCTATGCACGGCATACTCGGGAAAGTTCGACGACTTGATGTCCAAACGCAAACGATTTCCCTTTTTCACATTCCAAAGGACAGGAAGAGCTTCTACCTCCAGTTCCACGACCTCTCCCGGAGTATAAGACACCCGGGGTTTTAGAAGCCCGTCCCTATATCCGAGCGTAGCGATGGAGGTGCGCATATTATACGCTTTCCCCTCCGGCGTGACTTCGCTTAGGGTGAAAGCAAAGCATGTGTCATCCACGTCCGTGCTGACTTTCAACATGACCTTGACCGCTCCGGCGATTGCAAGATCACTCTCCAGAGGTTCCGTAACGAAGGACAGGACATCCTCTCGACTTCCCATCTCAGGTTGAAGATGACTTCCACGGCGACCTGTCGTCGTGAAGATCGTCTCTCCGCCCGTGGCATAGACCGGATCCGCGGGATCGTACTGATAGGTAAGCCGGCTCTTCTTCCGTTCTCTGTGTCCAGAAAGAACGTAAGCCTGGTCGGAAGCCTTCTGAGATGACAGGTACATCACCTTTTCCTTTTTTGTGCGCAATGGCCATTCGTCCAGATTGACCCATCGGTCATCCTCGATAACATACGCACGTATTTCATGCACAGGTTCTTTCTCTTCGACCAAAAGGCCATAAAACCATTCGAACTGATCCACCGTCGTGTTGAAATCCCTGGCATGGGTCATCTGGACATGGTTCGGGGTCGGCTGGAAACTGTGGTTCCAGGAACCCAGGATCAAGCGGCTTTTCGCCCGGATTTCAGGACGGAGGCGTTCATATCCCAGTATTGTACCTTCTTCATGATGGTCGAACTGTCCGGCGACAATCGTAACCGGTACGTCCACTTCGGAAGGAATCCGCTTCAAGTCTCCCCAGACGCCTGTATTCCAATAACTATCCGTGTAATCGGTATGGGTGATCCAGTCGCGGTAATAATCCAAACGCTGACCCAAGACAGCCAGATCTGCTTCAACTTGCGGACGATAGAGATAGAAATCGTAGTAGTTTTCCCCAACGGGTTGACCTTCCTGGCGAACGGGGCGGATAATCTCCTCCTCGGCGTTATCAATAAGCCATCCGCTCATGATATCTTCACGGAAAAGTCCCGAACGGAAGCAGGAAATATGCCTGTCCACTCCATAATGGGAAAGGTACAGGCCCTTCAGCTTTCCGGGAACAGAATCAGCGACAAGCCAACCGGTCAGCGCAGTATAGGAACTCCCGAAGATTCCGATGGACTTGCACCAGGGCTGAGCGCAAAGCCAATTGTACAATGCGATGCCGTCTTCCCTTTCATAGATGTTGGGGCTATAGAAACCTTCGGATCCTCCTTTACCTCGGCAGTCTTGCTGAATATAACCGATACCACGCCGAGCATACTCCCTTCCAAGGGCATTGTTATCACCCTGCCCCCCATAGACATAGGGGGTTCTCGTGACAACCACGGGCCAGGGGCCCTCACCCTCGGGAAGATAGATGCGGGTCATCAATCGGGCCTCGGACCCGCCCTGAACCATTTCTTCGTGATAGGTATAACCGTATTTCACAGGAACCGTAAAAAGCGACCCATAGTCAGGGCTGCGATTAGAGCTGGCCGGCGGTCGGGCTGCAGGAGGGACTGCCTGCCCTGCAGCCGACAAACCGGTTATAACCATTAAGACAATATACAATAGTCTTTTCATCCCATTAAATCCAATCGTTCCACGGCTTACCAGCCGGGGTTTTGTTTCAAATTCGGGTTGGAGCGCATTTCGGCACTGCTGTAGGGGAACAGATAATGCTTCTCTTTGAAACCGAATTCCTCGAAACCGTTATCATACCAGATGATTTCCGGATGGGAAGCATAGTCACCAATCAAGGTGTAAACCGGATACTTGACAAACTGGTTACCGCAAAGTGTCTCTCCCAGACGATAGCGCTGGATGTCCTGGAAAATAACCGGAGATTCACCCCATAGTTCGATCCTCCTTTCCACCAGGATATCGTCGAGAGTAACGGTGGACACGGTCGGCGCGGCTGCGCGGGTCCGGATCTCGTTGAAGTACTTGACGGCCTTCCCGCTGTCACCTCCTTGAAGATAGGCCTCGGCGGCCATGAGGAGAACTTCCGCATAGCGCATGTGCGGGAAATTCTGATGACCGTACATCCAGCCCGAAGCACTGAGATAGGAAAAGTTATCCTCCTTTTTAAGCAACAGTTTCGTCTCGAACCATCCTTCGTTATAAAAATGGTTTCTGGTCGCCGTTGCACCATATTCCTCAACCATATAATCCCAGGTAACAAAATAATTCTTGAAACGTTTGCCATTCTCGCCTTCCACGGACTTCACAAGGTTCACGAAGGAGAGGGTGGGGTTGATGAATCCGTAGCCACCGATGGCATAAGGCCAGTTCTCCTTATTTTTCGTCAGCACGATTGAGTTAGACGTCTTCCATCCCCAATAATAACCCGAGAAGTTCCCTTGCCGGTTGAAGTTGTTCGCATCGTTGAGGCTTTCCGACTCGGCAAGATACTCGCGACAATGGTCTCCAGCCGAATGGAATAACAGGCTCAAATCATCGACTAGCCCATACTTTTGGGAATCTATTACCTGTTGCAGCACCTTGGCGGCTTCAGTGTATTTTTTCTCCCACAAATAGGCTTTACCCAGATAGGCAAGAGCGCATTCCTTGGTAATACGCAGGCCAGTTGTCGGATCATCAATATCCTTCTTAGATGGCAACTGACCCGAGTTGATCGCATCATTCAAATCTTTCTCGATAGCCGTCCAGAAGATGTCCGGAGATTCTGCATTAGGAAGTTGATACTCGCTTGGTGCAAGGACATGATCCACGTAATAAGGCGTCCCCCACAAAGTGACCAGCATAAAGTTGGCGAAAGCGCGGAAGAATTTAGCCTCCGCCTTGACACGTAGTTTCTCATCCGAATCGTCGGAGTATCGTTCCAGGATCATATTCGCATTATATATCATCGTATACAAGCGCTTGAAATAGGAAGACAACTGGGTGTGTTCGGTCGTATAACGGAACTCATTCAATTGTTCGCCTGCCACGTTGTCGTTACGGATACCGCCGCCGTTGTAGATATCTGGAGACAAAACACCAAGATTTCGGGCACCGTCAAATGCTTCCGCTTTCCAAAGGCTATAGAGGGTTGCGACGCTGCTCACCGCTTCGTCATCCGTCTGAAAATAGGAAGACTCTGAGAGGACACCACGCTGTTCGATGTCCAGAAGGTCACTGTTGCAGGAGGACATGAAAGCCACTAAGCCGCAACAGAGAATAATATGGAATATCTTTTTCATCGCATGCGTTATTTAGGAGATTAGAAAGTAATGTTTACACCGAACATCGTCTTTTTGTAATTCGGATATGCACCATAGTCCACACCCATACCGGTAGTATTGTTCGCGCTGATTGAAGGATCCATGCCCGCCTTGTAAGGCGTGAAGTTGAACCAGTCCTCCAATGAGACACTGAAGCGCAAGGAGGAGATGGAAATCTTTGAACAAATCTTTTTAGGCAAGCTGTATCCCAACTGGATTTGCTTGATCTTAAAGAAGTCGGCATCGAACACATAAGCATCAGAGACGACATAGTAGGAATAATTACTGATATTCATTGGAGACATGGTGGCCGTAGTCTTCTTCTCCGGGGTCCAGGTCCTGTCATAGAAATATTTGATGTTATTCTGCTGGTAAGGACCGGTGGCACGGAAAATCTGATTTCCACCGACGCCCTGTCCAAAAATCCTGAAATCCCAGTTTCTCCAATTCAGACTGGCTGTAATACCATACTGATAATCCGGAAGACCGCTACCTGCCTCAATCTTGTCTTCGACCGTGATTTGACCGTCTTTATTGGTGTCCTCGATCATAGCTTCTCCCGTTTCCGGGTCAATTCCCGTACAATGATAAGTCCAGAGATACCAGACCGGATGCCCTACTTCAAAGGCTGTCAGGTCACCGTAGTTTTGTAAGCTGTTGGCTGTGTAACGGGGCACCGTACGATGGATCTCGGTCACGCGGTTCCGGAGTGTAGAAAAGTTCGCACTGATATTGTAACCCAACTCTCCCACAGTATCTTTCCAGGAGAGTTCAAACTCCCAGCCTCTGTTACTGACCGCACCACCGTTCATTACCGGTGCATTGGCACCGGCGCCAGCAGGAACCGTAATACCTGAAGAAAGGATCAGGTCTTTGGTCTTTTTGTCATACCAGTCTATCCCCACTGAAAGACGGCTTTGCAAGAAGCGGAGGTCCAGACCGAAATCCAACTGCTCGGAAGTCTCCCATTTCAGATCTTCATTGGAAAGGCCGGTCGTAGTAGCGGAAACAGTATATCCACTTCCGTCAAAGGAATAACCCGTGGCCGTCGTAGCAATCGTCGTCGCATAAGAATAATTGCTCAGGGAGGACGTACTGCCATTCTGCCCCCAACTGGCCCTGAACTTCACATACTCTACCGGGATGTCCCTCGGGAACCAGTCTTCGTTCGAAACTGTCCAGCCGGCAGAAACGGCAGGGAAATAACCCCAGCGGTTCTTGCGTGACAGAATCGAAAGGTCGGCTGCATCGGCACGGAAGGTGAACTGGAATGTATAGCGGTTCTTGTAAGAGTAGTTCGCGCGTCCGTAATAGGAGAGTTTACGCT
>JAAYCA010000081.1 GCA_012744435.1 Bacteroidales bacterium | reverse complement strand
GCGCGCGGGGAGGACATTTCCAACAAGATGCCTCCGGGCGGCCAGGGCCTCGACCGCACCAAACCCGAGGTGCAGCGTCTGCTGGGCGAGCAGGAGCGGATGATCCGCAGCTACGGGCAGATCCTGGGCGAGGCGGTGAAATATGTCATCATGATGATGCGCCGCTTCGAGACGGACGTGACGCTGAACTGCGCCCGCAAGATCGTTTCCGTGCCGGGTCGCCGCCAGCTCAACGGTGGCGGACGTGCCGGTTACGCCGGTGAATATGAGGATGCCGACGATGTACAGATCGGCCTCAGCCTGATCATGCTCGACGATATTCCCGTGACTGCCGTCGCTGCCGAAGTCTACAACATGATTGCGGTGGATCTGAAGCAGAAGTCTCCCTACAAGCGCACGATGATGACGACCGTGGCCTATGGCTTCGGCGCCCGCGGTGGCGGTTACATGCCGGATGATGAGTCCTATGGTGCCCAGGTGTTCGAGGTGCTGGGTTCCCGCTACAAACAAGGCTATGCCCAGAGCGCGGTCGTGAACGGCCTGCTGGACATGATTCATGACGCAACGCATTAGTTTTTTTACTAACTTGCAGATTTGAATATCCTGCCTTGCCTATGATGAGAAGATTGCTTGGAACGACGCTCCTGGTCTGCCTGACCGTCCTGTGTGCCTGCAACCGGAAACCTGTGGTGTACAGCATTGGTGTTTCCCAGTGCAGTGTGGATGCCTGGCGCGAAGTGGCGAACAGCGAAATCCTGCAGGAAGCGTCGTTCTATGGCAATCTTTCTGTCGAAATCAAATCCGTCCGGGACAATTCCGAACAGCAGATCGAGGACATTGAGAATTTCATCACCAAAGGCGTCGATCTGCTGATCATTTCGCCCAATGAATCCGAGTCGCTGACTCCCGTCGTGGAGAAGGCCTATGACGCCGGTATCCCGGTCATCCTGTATGACCGCAAGGTGGACAGCGACAAGTACACCGCCTTCGTCGGGGGCGACAACCGCCAGATCGGCAACATTGCCGGTTCGTACGTGCTCGGCATCATCGGTGGAAAGAAACGGATCGCCCTTATCCGCGGCACCCGCGGCTCGACTGCGGATACCGAGCGGTATGAGGGCTTCCTGTCCGCACTGATGGCGGAGGATGCTCCGCAGGTGACCATCGCGGCGGAAGAAGCGGCCAACTTCAACCGTGAAGAGGCCCGCAAGGTCATGGGAGAACTCCTCGCACAGTCCCGGGAGGAGGACCCGTTCGACCTGGTGTTCGCCTTCAATGACGAAATGGCGGCCGGTGTGTACGATGCCTACAACGACGCCAACAAGGAGCACCTGCCGCAGATCCTGGGTATCGACGCCCTGCTTTCTACGGACGGATCGGGCACGGTCCCGTACATTATCAACGGCATGATCGACGCCTCCTTCATCTATCCTACGGGCGGCAACACCGTGATCGACGTCGCCCGCCGGATCCTGATGGGGGTGGATTACCAGCGGGAGAACCTGCTGAGCACCGAACTCGTGAACAGCTCCAATGTCCGCGTGTTCCAGGTGCAGATGAAACAGATGGCCGAGAAGCAGCGCCGGGCCGAGGAGCTGAACTCCCGTATCCGGGGCAATATGCTGCGCTACGAGCGCCAGCAACAAGTGATGTACATCTCGTTCATTTTCGTGCTGGTGCTGGTTATCCTGCTTGTGATACTGGCTTTCTTCATACGGACGCGCAACAACCTGGTGAAACAGCTTAATGACCAGAACATGCAGATCCGCAAGCAGGTGGATTCGCTGGAGGAGCAGAAGAGGCAGCTGATCGACCTCTCGGAACAGCTGGAAGAGACCACGCAGGCCAAGCTGGCATTCTTTACGAACATCTCGCACGAGTTCAAGACCCCGCTGTCGCTGATCAGCGGCCCGATCGACGACCTGCTGACCAACAAGGACATGCCCGAGAGCGCCGAGGTGCCCCTGGACATCCTCAAACGCAACAGCAGCAAGCTCACGCGTCTGATCACCGAGTTGCTCGACTTCCGCACGTTCGAAGGCGGCAAGATGGTGGTCAACTACTCGATGGGCAACTTCGACGAATTCCTGCGCGAGATCCTGAAGATGTTCACGGACGTGATCCGCCGCCGCAACCTCAAGTTCAGCTACGAGACAGATGGCGCTGACTATGAGATTCCCTTCGACCCGATCAAGATGGAGAAGCTGTTCACCAATCTGCTGTCGAACGCCTTCAACCATGTGGACAAGGAGGGCACGATCCGGATCCGGCTCGATTCCGTGCGCGCCGCTTCCGGTCGCGAAATCAAGCTGTCCGTCTTCAACAGCGGCTCGTACATTCCCCCGGAGAATATGGAGAAGATTTTCCAGCGCTTCTATACCCTGGATGCCCAGCAAAAGGGTACCGGAATTGGACTGGCGCTGGTGACCTCCATCGTTGACGCGCTCGGCGGGTCCATCCGGGTGGAGAGCGAACAGTCCACGGGTACGACCTTCTTCGTCACGATCCCGCTCGAGAAGGATCTCCATACCGACGCCAGGATCAACCAGAATACCTATGTCCCGGAATTCGC
>JAAYCA010000080.1 GCA_012744435.1 Bacteroidales bacterium | reverse complement strand
CTACATAAAGAGGCTGGTTGGATCCGCTGATGGAGCTGAAACCGCGGATGACGATGTTGGTCGATGCACCAGGGTCAGAAGACGTAGCCTGGACCTGTACACCGGCAACCTTGCCGGAGAGGGAGGAGATAGCGTTGGTCGTGTGGGCGCCGACGATGTCGTCGCTCTTAACCGTCGTCGCAGCGTAGCCGATGGACTTCTCCGAACGGGAGATGCCCATTGCCGTCACGACGACTTCGCTCAGTGTCTCAGCATCCGGCTCCAGGGAGACGTCAACTGAGGACCTACCGTTCACGGGCTCTGACAAGGTTTGATAGCCCATGGCAGAAAAGACGAGCGTGCCGTTGGCAGGAGCACTAATCGTGTAATTGCCGTCTGCGTCGGAGGAAATACCGGTCATCGTCCCTTGAATGACGACGGCAGCAAACGGAACACCTTCCCCTGTGGCTGCGTCCCGGATGACACCCTTCACCTGACGGTTCTGGGCGGACAGGGAAACCGCAATCAGCAGGAATAAGGCGCTGATGAACAGTTTAGCTTTTTTCATAAGCATTAACTTTAATTAAACAATAAACTATACTAACAAAACATAGTTACATTTAAACGAGGGTTTATCCGTAAGCTTCGGATTATGTCTGCAATTCGTGCAGCAGGCCTGTTAAATACAGTACTACAAGCAAAAACTGAAAGCATTATGAACTACGCGTACATCAGAGTGAGTACGGCGGGACAATCGTCCTCGAGCCAGGAATTTGAGATCTGCAACTGGGCCCGAAAAGAAAAAACGAATATCGATCATTGGGTCAGCGAATCCGTCTCCGGGACCGTAGAACCGAAACACCGAAAGCTTGGAAAACTGATCCGGCGCATGCGGCCGGAGGACCTGCTTGTCTGCACGGAAATCTCCCGCCTGGGACGCAACATGTTGATGATCATGTCCATTCTGAACGACTGTGCCGCCAGAAACGTGCGGATCCACACGATCAAGGACAATTTTGACCTTAATAATAATATAAACTCCAAGATCATCGCCTTTGCATTCGCCCTGGCGGCGGAGATCGAGCGGAATCTCATTTCGCAGCGCACGCGCGAGGCCCTGGCGGACCTCAAGGCTGCCGGAGTCAAGCTGGGGAGACCGCGTGGGAGCTACAAGATGCGGGATGCCGTGATACGGGATCTGCCGGATATTCTGTCCTGGAGATCCGCCGGGGAATCATATCCCTCTATCGCCAAACGATACGGGATACACCGGAATACGTTGGTAAATTACTTAAGATCAGCAGATTGCGGCAACACATAAAAATAAGATTTTTTATTTTACTTGAAAAATGAAGCAAATATCCAACTTTCTCTTTCAATTTGATATTAAAAATCTTCACAAACCGCAAACTATTCCGCGGAAAAACCAAAAAGCAATCTTGTACTCAATCAGTTGCCCGGTTACAAATTTGGATTTCTGAAAAAAACTTCCGAACTTGCGCCGCATTAGTGTATTCATAAAGGAGCGAAATTTGTTTTTTTGACAGGATTTCGATCTTTTTTACGACTTGTTTTTGCGAGAAACCCTCGTTTAAATGTAACTATGTTTTTGTTAGTATAGTTTATTGTTTAATTAAAGTTAATGCTTATGAAAAAAGCTAAACTGTTCATCAGTGCTTTGTTCCTGCTTCTCGGCGTGATGCTCTCCGCACAAAACATCACCGTCCGGGGCACGGTAACAGATGCTACGACCGGGGAGACACTCCCTGCAGCTTCCGTCGTCCTGAGGGGTACCACCCAGGGTGTTGTCTCTGACGTCCAGGGCAATTTCACGATCAATGTCCCCCAGAACGGTGTCCTGGTCGTATCTATGATCGGATATCAGACGGCCGAGGTAAACATCGCCGGACGTGGCGTCCTCAACGTCTCGCTCCAGCCGGATTCTGAATTTCTTGACGACGTCATCGTTGTCGCCTATGGCACCGCGTCCCGCGCAGCGTTCACCGGATCTGCGACACAGGTCAAGGGTGACGAAATTGCCCGCGTGTCTAACGAATCCCTCGACAAGGGTCTCGTCGGCAAAGTTTCCGGCGTGCGTATCAGCTCCGACAACGGTGACCCGGGTTCCGCCGCGAACATCCAGATCCGTGGCGTCGGCTCCGTGTCCGCCACGACCCAGCCGCTCTACGTCGTTGACGGCGTGATCATCGATCCTGCCGCAAGCAACTCCGTTGGTTACAGAAGTACCGGTGTGCTTAACACGATCAACCCGGAGGACATCGAGTCCATGACCGTCTTGAAGGACGCCGCCGCTGCTTCACTGTACGGCTCCCGTGCCTCTAACGGCGTCATCCTCATCACCACCAAGAAAGGCCGCAGCGGCAAGACCACCGTTTCCTACACCGGAGAGGTGGGTATAACCCAGATTGCCAACATGAAGGCCTTCGATATCATGGACGGCCCCACCTTCATGCAGTGGGTGGCCGACTCCTATGATGGCTACTATCAGGCGAACGGCTATCCTGCCGGCACCATCACCGTCGAAGACCTGCAGGAGAACGGCTGGTTCTACGACGGCAGCGGCAAGACCAGCACCAAGTGGCAGAACGAAGTGTTCCGCAACGCCATGACGACCAACCACCAGGTCAGCCTGAGCGGTGGCAACGACCGCACCCAGGTCTATGCCGGTCTCGGCTTCACCAAGAACCAGGGCGTCGTGCTCGGCTCCGACTATACCCGTCTGTCCGGCCGTGTCAACGTGGACCACAAGGTAAATGACTGGCTCAAGGCATCCTTCCGCCAGATGCTCTCCTTCAACACATCCAACGGCTACGCCGACCAGAGTGATCAGGCGCAGGGCTGGGGCAACTCCTCCCCGACCTCCTCGATCTTCCAGCAGGATCCGACCGCTCCTCCTTTCGACGAGAACGGAGAGATTCTCAATGGCACCTCGTGGTCCGGCACCGTGGACAACCCGCATCTGGCCTTTGAGGACAACTCCTACGAGTACTACAACATGAATACCACCCGCAGTCTGTCCAATATCGACCTGACGTTCACCTTTACCCCCTGGCTCTACCTGACCAACAGTTTCGGCTACGACTGGATGGACAGCCGCCAGTATATGTGGTGGGGTCCGACTTCCGTGGACGGTGGCTCCTATAACGGTCTCAAGAACGAATATGACCTTCAGTCAAAGACGTTGACCAACTCCACCGTGCTGCACTTTGACCAGAGCTTCGGTGACCACAGCATCTCCGCCCTGGCCGGCTATGAGTATTCCGACCACTACGATGACTATATCTACGCCTCCACGAGCGACTTCCCGACCGACAAACTGACGGCCCTGTCCGTCGGTCAGGTGAACGGCGCAGGTGGTTCCCCGTCCCGGGCTGTCATGAACAGTTTCCTGGGCAGCGTCAACTACAACTACGCTGACAAGTACTACATGTCCGCTTCCTTCCGTCGTGACGGCAGCTCCCGCCTCGGTCCCAACAGCCGCTGGGCCAACTTCTGGTCTGTGTCTGGCGCCTGGCGCCTGAGCAAGGAGGGCTTCCTCGAGAACAGCCGCCTGTTCTCCGATTTCAAGGTCAAGGCTTCCTACGGTACCAACGGTAACCTTCCTGGCGGAGCCTACTCCTATAAGCAGAATTACGCTCTCGGCAACGCTTACGCCGATAATTCCGCCATTTATCCTTCCTCTGCCGGCAACGACAATCTCGGTTGGGAGAAGTCCCAGAACTTCAATGTCGGCTTCGAGTGGAACATGTTCGAGCGCGTCAACCTCAACGTCGAGTATTACAACAAGTACACGAGCTCTCTGCTCTTCCCGTATCCGGCTTCCATCGTTACCGGCTTCAGCAGCTATACCGCCAACATCGGCAACCTGCGCAACTCCGGTATCGAGGTCGAGATCAACTCCCGCAACGTCGTCTCCGGTGACTTCACCTGGACGACCGACTTCAACTTCACCTGGCAGAAGAACGAGATCGTCTCCCTGCCGGACGGTGAGGACATTTCCTCCGGTGACGGTGGTCTGTATCTCCTCCGTGAGGGTGAGTCCATGTACACCTTCTACCTGCCGGTGTACCTCGGTGTGAACAGCGAGACGGGTCTTGGTGAGTTCTGGATCGATCCCGAGGACCAGTCCAAGGGCAAGACCAACTACTACACACAGGCCGGTGCCGCTATCGTCGGCAAGGGTTTGCCCGATTTTGTCGGCGGTATGACCAATACCCTGACTTGGAAGAACTTTGACCTGTCCTGCCTGATCTCCTATCAGTTCGGCGCAAGCCTGTTCGACTACATGGAGTACTTCACCGTCAGCGACGGTATGCGCATGGGTTCCTTCAACCAGCTCGCGAAGGGTGCCGATTACTGGACTCCGAACAACACGGACGCGAAGTATCCGAAGGTCATCTACGGTAACCCTTACCGCTCCGACCGCTGGTCTACGCGCCATATCAAGAGCACGGACAACATCCGTGTCCGCGAGATCACGCTCGGCTACACGCAGCCCTTCAAGCGCGGCATCGAAAGCCTGCGCCTCTATGTGAAGGCCACCAACCCGTTCATGATCTGGTCCGCTACCCCGGATGTCGATCCTGACGTGCCCATCAACGGTTACCGCACTGTGGACGTGCCTGCCACCCGTTCCTTCCTGGCCGGTGTCAACATCAGGTTTTAATCATTAAACAGAGTTCGATATGAAAAAGATATTCTACGCAATCTTCGTCCTCGCTGCACTGAGTGCCTGCCAGGGCCTTGATCAGGAGCCTTCGACTTCCATCTCCGCCGAGACGGCCATCGAGACCGTGACGGACCTTTCGTATGCGGTCAATGGCGCCTACTACCAGGCGACTGGTCGCGGCCAGATGAGTTTGGTTGCCGAGTTGGCCATCTACGCCGATGAGCTTGGTCCTGATTCTAATGTCGAGAATGGTTCCGGCCAATATGCCCAGAAGATCCACGAGCGCTCCATCACTCCGCTTGACTCCTGGGGAGCCTACGCCCCGCTTTACCGGGGTATCGCAGCCATCAACAAGGCCCTCCAGAAGGCAGAGGCCCTGGAGGATCAGGAAGGAGCTGCCCCGTATCTCGCCGAACTGGTCGGCATGCGCGGCCTGTTCCATTTCCACCTGGCCACCTTCTTCGCTCCGATTCCGACGACCGGCAGCGCCAACACCATGGGTATCGTCCTCTCCACCGAGGTCTATCCCCTGGACTACAAGGCACCCCGCGCCACCTTGGATGACACCTACAAGCAGATCGTTGCAGACCTGACCACCTACATCAACTCCGGATACAACAAGGAGAAGATGAACGGTCACCTCAACTATTGGGCCGCCCTCGCCATCCGCGCACGCGCTTATCTGTACTGGGGCAAATACGCAGAAGCGCTTGCTGACGCCACCAAGGTCATCAACGAGTCTCCCTACAAACTCTACACCCTCGACAATTATGTCTCCGTGTGGAGTGGTGATGAGGGCGACGAGATCATCCTCCAGTATGCCCAGGACGACAACTACAACGCCCAGCGCTACGCCCCCGGTTACTACATGCACCCGGATGGCTATACTGAGTACCTGGTTACCGAAGAGTTCTACGACTTCATGACGGCAGATCCGAATGACGTGCGTTCCAAACTGGTCGGCTATCGCGACGGCAAGGGCCCTGCGGGTCCCTATCCGCTGAAGTACCCGGGCAAGACCGGCTCCAGTGTGCCTCTCTACTCCCACAGCGTCAAGGTCGTGCGTCTTGCTGAGATGTATCTGATCGCCGCCGAGGCGACCCTCAAGACCAGCACCGCCGCCGATGCTGTCGGGTACCTCAACACCCTGCGTAAAAACCGTATCAAGGATTACGCGGATGCCGCAACGACCGATATTGACGATATCCTCAACGAGCGTCGCAAGGAGCTCTTTGCCGAGGGTCAGATCGCCTTTGACTTCTGGCGCAACTGCAAGACCATCAAGAGCGGCTTAGGCACTTATGGTCCGGACCACTACCAGAATGTCCTCCCGATCCCGAAAGACGAGATTGACATCTGCGGAGAAGATGTCCTCAAGCAGAATCCTGGCTATTAGTCTGCCTGCTGAGAGCTGATTTCAGATTGCAAACCCCTGCAAAATCGCAGGGGTTTGCTGTTTTTAAACGAGTGTCCGAATCCCCTCCTTTTCGCAAGTACGGAGCCCGTCACCAAAGACAGAGCCGAACGCCACAAGAAAGATCATCGGACAGCCCTGCAGGGATTCAAAAAAAATCCTTATCTTTGAATTTCAATCATTATCTGATGCATTATGAGGAAGCTTTGGATGTCATTCTTATTGATCCTGTCGCTGGGACTGCTCATGACCGCCTGCGGGGATCCGCTCAAGCCCGAGGAGGAAGGAGAGGAAAACACGGAACAGACCGAGACCCCGAGCCAGGAAGAGATCGAGCTTAAAAATACCTACCTCTACGTCAACACCTTCGCCCGAAATACGATGAACCTCTACTATCTCTGGAATGCAGAGATAGCGACCGCCCTCGACAGCTGGGAGGACACGGAGGAGCCCATCGCCAAGGTTGCCGACATCCGCTACCACACCGGCACAGGCATAAACCGGGTCGATGTGGACCGTTGGACGGCGCTCTACGATGACTTCAGCGCTTTCTATGGAAGCGTGACCGGCAACCAGAAGACCTACGGTTTCGACTTCACACTTTATGGCTACGACGGGAACACCGCCTGTGCCGTAGTGACATACACCTATGCCGGCAGCCCTGCCAGCAAAGCCGGACTTCAACGCGGCGATGTCATCGTCAAGGTGAATGGAAAAACCCTGGACCTGACTGCGAGTATAACTGGGGGAAAAACGCTTACCATGGAAGCCACAGACATTATATACAATGAGTTGCTGGGCGGCGACAAAGTGGAAGTGGAGACTCACAACGGGGAAAAATACACGATGAGTTCCGTAGAAATGTACGAAGACCCCGTCCTGCTGAGCAAGGTCTTCGACTGCGGCGGAAAGAAAGTGGGTTACCTGGTCTTTACCAGTTTCACCCTGGAAGCCTGCAAGGACCTGGTCCGCGTGGCCAAGGAGTTCAAGGCCGAAGGCATCCGGGAGCTCATCCTCGACCTGCGCTACAACGGCGGCGGCTTCGTCCTCACGGAGGATGTCCTCGCTTCCCTGCTGGCCCCGGAGACGGAAGTGAAAGCCGGCAGCGTCCTCTCCACCGAGGTGTATAATGCCGAGCTTACCGAGTACTTCGCGGAGCAGAAGCATGACACAAAGACCTACTTCCAGACGGAGTTCACCTTCAATGCCGGGAAAGAGGATGAATACACCCTCTCCACGGCCGACGCCAACATCGGCGTCACCAAACTCTACGCCATCATCGAGAGCGGCAGCGCATCCGCTTCGGAAGCCATCCTCTGCGACCTCTTCCCTTACATGGATATCACCCTGGTAGGCCAGAAGAGCCATGGGAAATACTGCAGCGGCATCATGATGGAGGGACCGGATTTCTATGACGACTATGCCGACCAGCTGGGTGCCAACACGGTCAAGAAAGGCAAGAAATACACCGATAACTGGGGCCTGTACGTGATGTACTCCCGCTTCGCCGACAAGAACGGCGAGACCCGCTGCATGCCGGACGGCCTCACCCCGGACGTCGAGGTGGGAGATGATCCGCTGGACAGCTACCAGCTTGGAGACGCCCAGGAGACCATGCTCGCCGCAGCCTTGAAACTCGCCGGCTACACCGCCAAGACGCCCGCCGCACGCAAGGCCGCCCACGAACGGCTTCCGATAGAGCGGATCCAGGGGATCGATCCCTTCCGTCCCGAGTTCGGCATGCGCATCGTCCTCCCCAAATAAACGACGGCACACGTGAGAAGGTATTTCCTGCTCCTGGCACTGCTGCTTGCCGGTTGCCTCAGACAGGAACCGGATCCGGTCCCCGCCGGACAGGCGCGTCCCGAGAGCGGGAGCACCCTTCCCGGCCGGGCCGTCGTGCTGCTCACCGAGCAGGCGGCGGACGCGCTGGACGCACCTGACTTTTCCGCCGTCGCGCAGCAGCTGGGCATCCGCTCCGCGGAGCGGATCTTCCCCGAAGCCGGGGAATTCGAAGCGCGCCACCGCGCCGCCGGGCTGCACCGCTGGTACCGGATCCGCTATGACGAGGGCGTGCCCGCCACCAAGGCGGAAAGCGAACTGGGCAGACTGCCCGGCGTGGAAGCCGTCCAGACGCCCCGCCGCATCAAGCAGCGCAGCTATTTCAACGACAACTATTATTCTCTCCAATGGAATCTCGAGAATGACGGATCGCTGGGCAACGCCTTCAAGAAGGGCATCGACATCAACGTCCGTCCTGTCTGGGAGGAGTTCACCGCCGGCAGCAGCGAGGTCATCGTAGCCGTCATCGACGGCGGCATCGACCTCAGCCACGACGACCTCCAGGGTGTCGTCCTGCCCGCCGGGGCGAACGGCAGCCGCACCTTTATCGACGGGTATTCTCTCTACAAGATTCAGGCAGAGAGCCACGGCACGCACGTGGCCGGCACCATCGGCGCCATCGGCAACAATGGCGTCGGCGTGGCCGGCATCGCCGGCGGCGACAACGGCCAGGGTGGTGTCCGGCTGCTGTCCTGCGCCATTTTCGCCAGCGACGGCGACGAGATGGACGACGGCGACGATGCCGCCGCCCTGGTCTGGGCCGCCGACCATGGCGCCGTGATCGCCAACAACAGCTGGGGCTACGAATACGATTCCGAGGCCGATGCCGCGTTGGGCGCCAAGGACTTTCTCCAGCATTCTTCCGCCACCAAGACGGCCATCGATTATTTCATCGACAACGCCGGCACGGATGCCGACGGCAACCAGACCGGTCCGATGAAGGGCGGCGTCGTCATCTTTGCCGCGGGCAATGAAGGCTGGAGCCACGATGCGCCCAGCGAATACGAACGCGTCATCGCCGTGGGAGCCCTCGGCCCCGACGGCAAGATGGCAGAATACTCCAACTACGGCCCCTGGGTGGACATCCTGGCCCCCGGCGGCTCCGACACCGACGAGACGCGCGCAAAAGAGTGGATCGCCAGCACGGACACCGACAATGAATATTCGTATCAGTCAGGCACTTCCATGGCCACCCCGCACGTCTCGGGCGTAGCCGCCCTGCTGGTCTCCTACTTCGGCGGCCCGGGTTTCACCAATGAAACCCTCCGGGAAAAACTGCTGGAAGGCGCCCGCATGGATGGCTTCGAGCTCCCTGCCGGGCGCAGCATCGGAGGCGGAATGCTCGACGCCTACGGGGCTTTCTCTTACAAATACGAACCGGAGGACCCCGACCTGGAGGGCATTACCGTTTCCACCGACTATGACGGGGACTACCGGATCAAGTCCCACGAGTCGCTGACGGTCGAGTACCGCATCGGCGGCAATGAGAAGAAGCGTCTCGGCGTGAAGTTCCAGAGCGACTGCCCCGGGGCTTCGGCCACCTGCACTTCTTCCCTGGTACGCATGCAGATCGACGCCCTCAAGGCGGAACCGGGCTCCTACACGGCCACCATCCGCATTGCCGGCAGCGTCATGGAGGTGATCGGATTCACCATCCTGAACAATCATGCACCGCAAATCGCGGCGGCGCTCGAAGACCGGATCCTCAACGCCGCCTCGGCAGCGCCCCTCAACATCGACCTGCAGCCTTATTTCACGGATCCCGACGGCGAGCAGCTCAGCTACGCCGTCAAGTTCACCACCTCGGGCGTTGCAAGCGGCTCCGTGAGCGGAAGCATCCTCAACCTCTCCCCGAAAGACTACGGCCTGACGACCGTGACCGTCACGGCCCGCGACGCCCGCCAGGCGAAATGCGAGGCCAGTTTCAATCTCATCGCCCGCAACGCGTTCCTGGACCTGGACGTCTACCCCAACCCGGTCTCGGACCATCTCTACATCCGACCGGCCACGCCGATGCAGACCGGCGCCACGCTCTACAGCCGCAGCGGGGCCAAGGTCCGCAGCGAGGAGGCGCAGGCCGGCCCCTTCAGCCCGCTCATCATCGATGTGCGCGAACTCGCCCCCGGCACCTACACCCTCCGGGTGGACTACGGCGGCAAGCAGCAGACCAAGAATATTGTCAAGTATTAATCCATGAAGAAACTCCTGCTCGCCTCCGTCCTGTCGGTCCTGTCCGTCTCGCTCGGCGCCCAGTCGCTGCCGCTGCTCTTCAATCCGGGCGACCCGCATACCGCTGCCCTGGGTGGCGCCAGCGTGGCCCTGGAGGCAGATGCGTGGGTCCTGGAGCACAACTTCGCTGCAGCCGCACTGACGGACGACCTGTTTTCCTTCGGCGTCGCCTACGGCTACTGGGCGCCCGAGACCGGCGCCGACAACCGCTTCTCTGCAGGCGGATGGTACAACTTGGGGACGCTCGCCGTCGGCCTTTCGGCCAAAGGCAGCTTCTCCCGGCCCTACCAGGTGACGACAGCTTACGGCGAACAGAAAGAGAAATTCAACCCCGGCGACTACGCCCTGGCGCTCGGCGTCGCCTGGTCTCCCGCTCCGGGCTTTGCCTTCTCGGCGACCGCCCGGATGCTTTCATCCTCGCTGAGCGAGGAAATCGCCGGTGCCGCTTTCTGCACCGACCTGTCGGCCATGTACCGCAACGGTCCTTTCGCCGCCGGCCTGTCCGCCTTCAATCTGGGCGGCAAGATCCAATATGGCGACAACGCCTACGCGCTCCCAACCCTGCTCAAGGGGGGATTGCGTTATGCGCTCACAAACTTTGAGGCGACGGCCGAACTGGATTATCTGGCGGGGGCCGGAGTGATGGGAGGCCTGGGGGTCGAATACTGGCCTGCGTCGGTCTTCGCCATGCGGGGCGGCTGGCATTTCGGGGCCGCCGACAAGGGACTCCCCTCCTTCGCATCCCTCGGCCTCGGGCTGCTGCTGGAAGGTTTCGGGATGGACGTTTCCGTCCTGCTGGCCTCGCCGACCCTCGCCGGTTCGGTCAACCTTGGTCTTTCCTATCGGTTCTGATCTCCTCCCAACAGATCCAGGATCTCAGATGTGATCTTCTGCTGACGGCGCTTGTTGTATTCCAGCGTGAGTTCGCCGAGAAGTTCTTCGCCATTGTCGGTCGCGGCCTGCATCGCGATCGTGCGGGCGGCATGTTCCGCGGCGGCGGAATCGAGAATGGCTGCGTGGAATTTCAGCAGCAGCACCTGCGGCAGCAGCCGGTCGATCAGCGTCTCCGCATCCGGCTCCAGGATGTAGTCCTTCACCTCCCGGACCTGATCCGCAGTCTCCACCTTTGCCGGGACGAACGGCAGATACTCCTCCACGACCGGTTCGTGGCGGGAAACGGATCTGAAACTCGTGTACACGAGCAGCACGCGGGAAAGATTGCCGCGCACGAAACGATCCGAAAGGGAGCGGGCCAGGAGGGAGGATTTGTCGTAAGCGGGATGGCCGATGAGATCGTTCCAATCGTCCGGGCAGGTGTAGCCCTCCCGGCGCAGCCCGTCCGCGATCTTGCGGCCGATGGGGTACACTTCCACCTCGCCCTCACAGCCCTGGATGGTCTCCAGTGCCTTGTGGAGCACATTCACGTTGAATCCGCCGCACATCGAACTGTTGGAGGCAATGACCACAATGGCCGTCGTCGACGAGCGGTTCGGAGAAGGCTTCCCGGCCGACCGTCTGGAGGACTCCGCCGCCAGCTTGGTCTTTTCAACGGCCGCCAAGATTTCACCGAGGGTACGTTCGTAGGGACGAAGGGCTTCGATGAGCTTTTGCGCCTTGCGGAGCTTGGCGGACGCAACAAGCTTCATCGCTGAAGTGATCTTCAGCGTGCTGCGCACCGAATTGATGCGGTCCCGGGTCTCGCGAAGTGCCGCCACGTCCTGTCCTCCGCCTTATTCTTTCTCCATCAGCAGCCGGCACACGTCAGCCGCTTCTTTCTCGATAACGGCCGGAGCGTCGTCCGGAATCGTGCCGGACCCCAACGCATCCAGGATATCCTGGTGCACGGCGCGCATCCTGTCGAGGAACAGGCCCTGGAATCCGATCACCTGGTCCACCCGCAGATCGGCCATCAGCGCATGCGTGCCGCAATACAGGATCGCCACCTGTTCGCCCACCGGCATCGGACGGTATTGCGGCTGGATCAGGAGCTGGTTGTTCTTGCGGCCCTTGTCGAGGGTCATCGCCGTGACCTTGTCCACGTCGGACGAGAACTTGGAAAACGCCTCCAACTCGCCGTACTGGGCCTGGTCGATCTTGAGCGTACCCGCCACCGCCTTCATCGACTTGAGCTGGGCGGCACCGCCCACACGGGACACCGAGATGCCCTCGTTGATCGCCGGACGGAAGCCGGCATTGAACAGCGAAGACTCCAGATAGATCTGGCCGTCGGTGATGGAGATCACATTGGTGGGAATGTAGGCGGCCACGTCGCCCGCCTGCGTTTCGATGATCGGGAGGGCCGTCAGCGAACCGCCCGCCTTGACCTTGCCCTTCAGGCATTCCGGCAGATCGTTCATCTGCTCGGCCACCTCCTGCTGGTTGATGATCTTGGCGGCACGCTCCAGCAGGCGGGAGTGCAGGTAGAAAACATCGCCCGGATACGCCTCGCGCCCGGAAGGGCGGCGCAGGATCAGCGACACCTCACGGTAGGCCACGGCCTGCTTGGAGAGGTCGTCATACACCACGAGGGCATGGCGTCCGGTGTCCCGGAAATACTCTCCGATGGCCGCGCCGGCGAACGGCGCATAATACTGCAGCGCAGCGGGATCGGCCGCCGTCGCGGCGACCACGACCGTGTAGTCCATTGCACCCTTGGCGCGAAGGGTCTGGACGATGGAGGCCACGGTGGAGCCTTTCTGGCCGACGGCCACATAGATGCAGTAGACGGGTTTCCCCTTGAGGAATTCGGAGCGCTGGTTGATGATGGTGTCGAGAGCGACCGCCGTCTTGCCGGTCTGGCGGTCACCGATGATCAACTCGCGCTGGCCGCGACCGATCGGAATCATTGCATCGATGGCCTTAAGGCCTGTCTGAAGCGGTTCCGTGACGGGCTCGCGGAAGACCACGCCCGGAGCCTTGCGCTCCAGGGGCATGCGGACGGTCTCGCCCTCCACCGGTCCGAGCCCGTCGAGGGGCGTGCCGATCGGATCGACCACGCGGCCCACCAGGCCTTCACCCACGGGGATGCCGGCGATCCGGCCGAGGCGGCGGACATTCATTCCCTCGCCCACCTGGTCGGTAGGACCAAGCAGCACGGCTCCGACGTTGTCCTCTTCGAGGTTCATCACGACGCCTTTCACGCCGCTGTCGAATTCAAGAAGCTCGCCGGATTCGGCCCCGGCGAGACCGTAAATGCGGGCCACGCCGTCGCTGACCGTCAGCACATGGCCAATTTCTTCATATTGGAGCGAATTGTCGATCCCGCGGAGCTGTTCCAGCAGGATGTCCGATATCTCGCTCGCCTTGATTGTATTCTGCGCCATTATACGATTCTGTTGTTTTGGATGACAAACTGGCGGCGGATGGTCTCCACCTGGCGGCGGACGCTCGCATCGAGCAGATAGTCGCCCACCTCGAGGGCGAAGCCGCCCAGCAGGGCGGGATCCACACCCGACTCCAGCAGCACCTCACAGCCAAGCTGCCTTTCCAGCATGGCCCGGATTCTTTGTTCCAGCTCCTGCGCGGGCACAGCCGTGGTCAGGCGGGCCACCCGGATACCGCGGGAGCGATAGTACATCGCGATGAAACTACGGAAAATGAAGCGGACATCGCCCATGCGGCCGTTTTTGATGAGCAAACGGACGAGACGCTCCAGCTCGGGCTCGAGCGCGGCGGGATGCTCCTCCGGATGTTCGAGCAAGTGGCGCACCTGGGCGCACACGCGCTCTCCGCCACCCGTCTCCTGCGTGTAGCGGAGCAGGGCGTTGGCATAGCGAGAGGAGATGATTCCCGTGTTCATCGCATTCGTCAGTTGGGCAGTTGGGCCTGTTCCGCCTCGTCGACCATGCGGTCGATCAGGGCCAGCTGGCCCTCAGAGACGTCAAGGTCCTTCCGGACGATTTTTTCCGCCACATCCACCGAGATCATCGCCACCTGCCGGCGGATGTCGCGGATGGCGCTTTCGCGTTCCGCGGCAATCTCCAGCTTGGCGTGCTCGAGCATTTTTTCCGCTTCGGCAGAGGCATCTTCCTTCGCTTGCGAAAGGATCCGCTCGCGCGTCTCGGAGGCCTCCTTCAGGATGCGGCTCTGCTCCAGACGGGTCTCCTCAATCATTTTGGCCTGCTCCTGGGCCAGGTTCGCCAGCTGCTCCCGGGCCTCGTCTGCGGCCTGGAGCGAGTCGGCGATGTGGTCGGAGCGGGTCTGGACGGCCTTCGTGATCACCGGAAATCCGAACTTCGCAAGCAGGAAGAACACGATCCCGAAGATCACGACCATCCAGAAGAGGAGGCCGAAACTCGGTGTAATCAGCGACATGGCCTACCTGAGAACATCCAGCATACAGACGATCACGGCAAAGAGGCAGACACCTTCGATCAGGGCACCGATGATGATGGCCGTTGTCCGCAGGCCGCCGGCAATCTCCGGCTGACGGGCGGAAGCCTCCATCGTGGATTGGGCAAGTTTGCTGATACCGAAGGCTGCAGCGATGGCCACGATACTGGCTCCGAGAGCGCCGCCCAACTTGGCGAGCGCAGTGGCTTGAAGAAGAGTTCCTAACATAACAGTTTGAATTTTAATTGGTTTCGTTTGCTGGTTGCTGATGCGCCAGGCCGATGAACACGGCCGAGAGCATCGTGAATACGTAGGCCTGAAGGAAGGCCACCAGGATCTCCAGGCAGTCCAGGAAGACACCGAAGAGCGCGGCGATGACCGTTATCGAGCCATTGAGTACCGGTCCCATGGACGCGGTGAGGAAGATGATGGCGATCACGCTCAGGAGCATGATATGCCCCGCCAGCATGTTGGCGAAGAGTCGGATCATCAGCGAGAAGGGCTTGGTGAACATGCCCAGGATCTCGATGAGCGGCATGATGGGGATGGCTTTCAGGAAGATGGGCACGTCCGGCCAGAGGATGTCTTTCCAGTAGTGCTTGTTCCCGAAGATATTGACCATCATGAAGGTAAACAGGGCCAGGACGCCCGTCACGGCAATGTTGCCGGTAATATTGGCTCCCCCCGGGAACACCGGGAAGATGCCCATCAGGTTGTTGATCAGGATGAAGAAGAATGCTGTCAGCAGATAGGGAGAATACTTCCTGTATTCCGGGCCCACGACGTCCTTGATCAAATCCTGCTCGATCATCACGATCACGGGCTCCAGCAAAGCCGCCAGACCCGCCGGCTTCTCCTTGAGGACATCATGGCGCCTGTACCAACGGGCGCATAGCAGGATCAGCAGCACCAGCAGGGCGGCGTTGAACAGCAGTCCCAGCACATTCTTGGTGACTGAGATGTCCACCGGACGCGCCCCCGTGGCAGCGTTCACCAGCTTGCCGTCGGCGTTGAGCGTGTAGCCGTTCTCCGCCATTTTCCGGGAGGAGAAGACGTGCAGTCCGTCCTCGATTACGATGCAAGGCAGCGGGATGGAAATCTCCTTGCCCTTGATCTCGGTGATGTGCCACTCATAGGCATCCGCCACGTGGCCGAGGAGGAACGACGACACGTCGAAGTCCCCTTCTTCCGGCGACGCAGCCTCCTGCGCCCGCGCCGGCAACTGAGCCACCGCGAGCAACAGGGTCATTATGAGCCACAAGCGTCTCATTCCATCTCCGCACACACCGTGATTACATTGTCCAGGACCCTCACCACCCCGCCGCCGACGTCGATGCGCTGCTCCTTCCCCCCGTTCATCATGCGGACCGGCCCCGCGCTGAGCGCGGAGATGATGGGCGCATGATTCGGGAGCACCTCGAAGGGACCGATCTGCCCCGGAAGGAACACGGCGCTGGCCGTACCTTCGTGAAGCATCCCCTCGGAGGTCATGATGCGGATGGTCAAGGTCTTGTCTTTCATCTACTTATTGTTTTGCCTGCGCGAGCAGGGCCTTCCCCTTCTTGATGGCGTCTTCGATCGTGCCGACCTGCAGGAACGCCTGCTCGGGAAGGTAGTCCACTTCGCCGTCAAGGATCATTTCGAAGCCCTTGACCGTGTCTTCTATGTCCACCATCACGCCCGGACAGCCGGTGAAGGCCGCCGCGACGAAGAAAGGCTGGCTGAGGAAGCGTTCCACGCGCCGGGCCCGGTTCACCGTGACCTTGTCTTCCGCGGAGAGTTCGTCCATGCCGAGGATGGCGATGATATCCTGGAGTTCGTGGTATTTCTGGAGGATCTGTTTCACGCGCTGCGCCGTCTCGTAATGCTCTTGTCCGACGATGTGCGGGTCGAGGATGCGGGAGGTGGATGCCAGCGGGTCCACGGCCGGGAAGATGCCCAGCGTGGCGATCTTGCGGCTGAGCACCGTCGTCGCGTCAAGATGGGAGAATGTCGTGGCCGGAGCCGGGTCCGTGAGGTCGTCTGCCGGCACATAGACCGCCTGCACCGAGGTGATGGAACCATTCTTGGTGGAGGTGATGCGCTCCTGCATCTTACCCATCTCCGTGGCAAGCGTCGGCTGGTAGCCGACCGCAGAGGGCATGCGGCCCAACAGGGCGGACACTTCGGAGCCCGCCTGCGTGAAACGGAAGATGTTGTCGATGAAAAAGAGGATGTCCTTCGGGCCGGTCACGGTGCCGCTGTCGCGGAGGGACTCCGCAAGCGTCAGGCCGCTCAGCGCCACGGAGCTACGGGCTCCCGGCGGTTCGTTCATCTGGCCGAAGACCATGGCGACCTGCGACTTCTTCAGCATTTCCGGATCCACCTTGGAAAGGTCCCAGTGACCCTCTTCCATGGATTTGGTGAATGCTTCTCCGTATTTGATCACATCGGATTCGATCATCTCGCGCAGCAGATCGTTGCCCTCGCGGGTACGTTCGCCCACGCCGGCGAAGACCGAGAAGCCGTTGTGTTTCTTGGCGATGTTGTTGATGAGCTCCTTGATCAGCACGGTCTTGCCCACACCCGCGCCGCCGAAGAGTCCGATCTTGCCGCCCTTGAGGTAGGGCTCCAGCAGGTCGATGACCTTGATGCCGGTGTAGAGGACTTCATGCGAGGTGGTGAGGTCTTCGAATTTCGGGGGCTCCCGGTGGATGGGCAGGGCGCCTTCACGCTCCAGATCGCCCAGGCCGTCGATGGTCTCGCCGGTGACGTTCATCACGCGGCCGCGGATCTGTTCGCCGACGGGCATGGTGATCGGCTGGCCGAGCATGACGGCCTCGAGGCCGCGACTGAGGCCATCGGTGGTGTCCATGGCAACGCAACGGACCGTATCTTCACCGATATGTTGCTGAACTTCGATGATAAGTTGGCGACCGTCCGGGCGCTGCACCTTGAGGGCATCGTGGATGCCGGGGAGGGACCGCTCTTCGCGGAGATCCTTCAGGTCAAAATGCACGTCCACGACCGGGCCGATAATCTGAGAAATTTTTCCCTTGATCGCAGGCATCTTGGATTCTGTTATAACAAACTGCTAAGTTAATAAATTTCCGGCAATTGTTTACTCTTTGTCTCAGCATCAGCAGGCTTGCCCCGAACGAAGAATGCCCGGCTGACATCGTCAGTCGGGCATTCCGAAAAGCGGCGGCGGCCTACTCTCCCACCTGGTGGGGCAGTACCATCGGCGCTGGTGCGTTTAACTT
>JAAYCA010000079.1 GCA_012744435.1 Bacteroidales bacterium | reverse complement strand
TAGATGTTGCCATGGATCTTCTCCACGGCGAAACCGCATGCCTTGAAGGTATCGATATAGCGGTAGATCGAGCGGTAGGACGTGTCCAGCCTGTCGGCAAGTTCGTCGATGGTGTACTCGACGCTTCCCGACATCAGGGTCATCAGGCGCAGCATGCGCTCGATCTTGGGCTGGTCCATCTATTTCAGCCGCAAGCCGCGCTCCGCCAGTTCGACGGCTTCCACGAGGGTGTCATCATCCTTGGCCAGGACAACCAGAACGACGAGAATGCCCTTTTTGGGCTCGAAGCACATCATCCGCATGGGAGAGTCGTCCTCCGCAAGGGCCTCGAAGCCATATGCCTTTTTGCCGTTGAAGGGCCATTCGATGATGGGATCGAAGTCCTCGGGATCTTCTTCGTCGAAGCCCACCGTGTCGGCATAGTTGGCGAGTGCCTGATCCGCTGCCGTCGTGTCCTCCGGCATCGGTCCGGCATATGCGTCGATCAGCGCTTCGTCGGTCTGCTTCCGGTCATTGGGAAGATGGCAGGAGAGGTGCGTGATCTCCACGCCGGATTCATCGGTGTAGCTGTCCAGGTCGGAGACCCAGCCTTGCGGGAGTTTAATGGAAATGTCGTAAATCATATTCAACTGGCTTTCGTTTTGCTACCGGGTTTGTAGTTGCGCAGAAAGTCCTCGAGGCGCAGTTCGCTGGAACGGGAACCGCGTGCCACGGGGTCCATCGGCATGCCGACAGGCTCGCCTGTCATCTCGTCCTCGGGAGGGCCCAGGATCTCGTCGATGAGGGCGAATGTCTCCTCCAAGAGGTCCAGGGCATGTTCGGCCTGGGCGCGCTGTTCACCGTCACGGATCTGGGAAATATTCTCCCGCAGGGGAATCCGCGCATCGATGTCGCTCACCTTCCGCTCCACTTCCAGCGCCACGTCCTCCACGGCATAGAGGACCTCCTTGATCTCCTGCAGGCGCTTGATACTGCTTTGCAGGGTCTGGATGTCTTCTGAAAAATTGGTTTTCATTATTCCATCAACTTTTTGTATTTGAAGCGCTTGGGCTCGGTTTCACCCAGGCGGGCCTTGCGGTTTTCCTCATATTCGGTGTAGCTGCCTTCGAAAAAGTACACCTGTCCTTCGCCTTCGAACGCGAGGATGTGCGTGGCGATGCGGTCCAGGAACCAGCGGTCGTGGCTGACTACGACGGCGCAGCCCGCGAAGCCGTCCAGACCTTCCTCCAAAGCGCGTATCGTGTTGACATCCACGTCGTTGGTCGGCTCGTCAAGCAGCAGGACGTTGCCTTCGTCCTTGAGCGTCAGCGCCAGATGCAGGCGGTTCCGTTCGCCGCCGGACAGGACGCCGCAGCGCTTTTCCTGATCGGCGCCGGAGAAGTTGAAGCGCGAGACCCAGGAACGGGCGTTGATGTCCCGGTTGCCCAGTCGCACCCACTCGGAATTGCCCGCGATGGTCTCATAGACCGTCTTGTCCGGGTCGATGCTCCTGTGCTGCTGGTCCACATAGGCGATCTTGGCCGTCGGGCCGATCTCGACGGTGCCGCTGTCCGGCTGTTCGATGCCCATGATGAGGCGGAAGAGGGTGGTCTTGCCGGCACCGTTCGGGCCGATTACGCCCACGATGCCTGCGGGGGGCAGCACGAAGGTCAGATGCTCGAAGAGCAACTTGTCGCCATAGGCTTTGGATACATCGTGGAATTCGATGACCTTGTTGCCCAGATGCGGGCCGTTGGGAATGTATATCTCCAGCCGCGCCTCTTTCTCTTTCGTATCTGCGGACGCCAGTTTCTCATAAGCGCCCAGACGGGCTTTCTGCTTGGCCTGACGGGCTTTCGGCGCCATCCGGACCCACTCCAACTCGCGTTCAAGGGTCTTGCGACGTTTGCTCTCCTGCTTCTCTTCCTGGGCGAGGCGGATGCTTTTCTGCTCCAGCCAGGAAGAATAATTGCCCTTCCAGGGAATGCCCTCGCCGCGGTCGAGCTCCAGGATCCAGCCGGCCACGTTGTCCAGGAAATAACGGTCGTGCGTGACGGCGATGACCGTACCCTTATACTGTTTCAGGTGGGCTTCCAGCCACTGGATACTCTCGGTGTCAAGGTGGTTGGTGGGCTCGTCGAGCAGCAGGACGTCCGGTTGCTGGAGCAGCAGCCGGCAGAGGGCGACGCGGCGCCGTTCGCCGCCGGAGAGCGTGGCCACGCTCGCCTCGGGCGGGGGACACTGCAGCGCGTCCATGGCCCGCTCCAGCTTGGCGTCGATTTCCCAGCCGTCGTGGTGCTCGATGAGTTCGGTAAGCTCGCCCTGGCGCTCGATCAGGCGGTTCATCTCGTCATCCGACATCGGCTCGCAGAACTTCATGCCGATCTCGTTGTACTCGGCCAGCAGGTCCATCACTTCGCGGACACCCTCCTGAACCACTTCCAGGACGGTCTTGTCCGGATCCATCTGTGGCTCCTGTTCCAGATACCCGACGCTGTAGCCGGGCGCCCAGACGACCTCTCCCTTGTAGGATTTCTCCACGCCGGCGATGATCTTCAGCAAGGTCGATTTGCCAGAGCCGTTCAGGCCGATGATGCCGATCTTGGCCCCGTAGAAGAAAGAGAGATAAATATCCTTGAGGATGACTTTATTGTTGTGGGGGAGGACCTTGCCGACCCCGTTCATTGAGAAGATTATCTTTTCGTCTGCCATGTTGTTTTCTGTTTCCAAATGAAGAAGAGGGTCGCGGAGACCACGATCACGGCTGCGCCGATCCAGCGGTTCCAGCCAAGCGGGAGATTGAAGCCGATCTGCGCGATGGACAGATAGGTGACGCTGACGGCCGTCATGAGGCAGGCCGGCAGCAGGGTCATCAAGTAGTAGGCGCCTTTGCGCTCCCGGGTGAGATAGACGGTAAGGGCCCAGAGAGTGAATACGGCGAGGGTCTGGTTGGCCCAGCCGAAATAACGCCAGATCACGTTGAAACCGTCTTCGTTGGCGATATTGAACCAGAGCAGCAGCGCGGCGACGACGAAGAGCGGGATGCTGATGGCCAGCCGGCGCGCGGTCGTCTTCTGTTCGAAATGCAGGAAATCGGCGATGATCAGACGCGCGCTCCGCAGGGCCGTGTCTCCGCTCGTGATGGGGGCTGCCACCACGCCGCAAAGCGCCAGGATGCTGCCCAGGATGCCCAGCCAGGCGCGCGAAACCTTGGTCACGACGGTGGGGGCCGCATCGGTGAATGCTCCGCCCACTTCCGCCGCACCGCCGCCGAAGAAGAAATAGGAGGAGACTGCGGCCCAGATCAGGGCCACGAGCCCCTCGGTGATCATCGAACCGTAGAAGACGGGCCGGCCCAGTTTTTCATTCTTCAGGCAGCGCGCCATCAGCGGGCTCTGCGTGGCATGGAAACCGCTGATGGCTCCGCATGCGATCGTCACGAACACATACGGCCAGATGGGCTGGCCGGCGCCGCCCCAGGTCTGCGAACGGTTCTGCAGACCGTCCCAGAGCTCGGGGATCTGGGGATGCTTGATAAGCAACCCGATCATCAGGGCCACAGCCATGAAGATCAGGGCAATGGCGAAAACCGGGTAAATCTTGCCGATGATCTTGTCGATCGGCAGCATCGTCGCAATGATGTAATAGACGAAGATGACGCATGCCCAGATCATAAAAGCGTTGTTGGAGCCGTCACCGGCCAGGTCCTTCAGGATGACGGCCGGGCTGTACACGAACACGGCGCCGACCAGCACCAGCAGGAGGACCGAAAAGCACAGCATCACGGTCTTCGCCCGTCGTCCGAGGTATTTTCCGATCAGGTCCGGCAGGCTGGCGCCGCCGTTGCGCAGCGACAGCATTCCGCTGAGATAATCATGCACGGCACCCCCGAAAATGCAGCCCAACACGATCCACAGATAGGCGGCCGGACCGAATTTCGCACCCATGATGGCGCCGAAGATCGGTCCCGTGCCTGCAATATTGAGAAACTGGATCATAAAGACCTTCCAGGTGGGCATGGGGATGAAGTCCACACCGTCGGTCTTGGTCAGGGCCGGGGTCGGGCGAGACGGATCGGGGCCGAAGACCCGCTCTACGAATTTGCCATAGAGCAGATAGCCGAGAATCAGGACGGCAACGCTGATGAGGAATGAAATCATAGGACAAAAATATCAATTTTTGAGGGAATATGCTACCTTTGCTGCAGGATAATGCGTACTGTCAAAAATAAACGATTATGAAAAAGATCTTTACCATCGCCATGATCGCCGCCTGTGCGATGATGGTCTTCTCCTGCAAGAACAACGGTCAGGAGGAAGAAAACGCGCTTGAGAATGCTGCGAGCGATGCGGTCGAGTCCGTCGAGGGCGCGGCCAGGAAAGCCGGAAAAGCTTCCAGAAAGGCAGCCAAGGATGTCAAGGACGCCACGAAGGATGCCATCGACCGCACCGATGAGGCCCTTGAGAAACTTGACGACATCATTCCCGCCGCAGCCGCGGAGGTCCAGCCGACCTTCAACGGTGGCGATGCCAACGCTTTCGTGAAGTACATCCAGGACAATCTCGTTTACCCGCAGGTCGCCATTGACAACGGTGAACAGGGCCGGGTGGTCGTCAGCTTCATCGTGGACGCCAGCGGCAAGGTCAAGAACGCCAGGGTTTCGAGCAGCGTGTCCAATTCCCTTGATGCCGAAGCGCTGCGCGTCGTGGAGGGTGCCCCGGACTGGACGCCGGCCAAGGTAGGCGGGAAGAACGTTCCCGTCGCCTACAGTGTTCCGGTCGTGTTCTCCCTCAGATAGCCGGATCGGCAAATACTTCCCACAGGGCCTCCCCGGTGCGGGCGTTCAACGCCTGGTCCTCCGGGGAGGCTCCTTTTTCAGGCGTCAGGCCCCCGCACAGGTCCACGCCCAGCAGGCGCCGCGTTGCCGTCAGGGAACGAAGGGCCGCCAACAGCTCCTCCAGGTGCATGGAGCCCTGGTCCCAGTCGGTGCGGGCGTCATCCGGGGACAGGACGTCCAGGTCGATGGACAGGTAGACGGGAAGTCCGTCCGGGAGGCGCTCCAGGGCATGGAAGTCCGCTGCATCGCGGATCCACAGGTCCGTCTGCATCAGGGGGAGGGCCCGGGCGTGCGCCACCCAACCGCCACAGCTGAGCAGCTGGGGCCCGAATGCGCCCGGCTGATCATCGGGGTGATGGTCGAAGAGGACCAGGGCGAACGGCTCCCGGATCCGTTCCAGCCAGAACAGGCTTACGTAGTGGTAATCGCCGGTGCCGATGTCATGGAAAGCATGCAGCGGCAAGGATGCTGCGGCACGCCGGATCCGATCTGCACTTTCCGGCGCACAGTAACAATTTGTACCCTCAAAACGGGAGAAATCCGCGTTAATTCGCTGCATAACGGCATAAAAATAGGAAAAAATAAAATTTTTCCCTACTTTTGTTGAATCGTGCAATAAAACAAAATGCCCTCGGAAGAATTACATCCACTTGATCCCGATAAGATTTATTTCTCCATGGACGAGCTTACGCTCGACACGGAGGAAGGCCCCCAGACGCTCCGTGTGGGCGCCTGGCTCAATGTGGATCCGGTCCGGATCCATCGGATGATCGTCCGGGACAAGGTCCTCCAGGTTGACACGATGGAAGTTCTCAATCCGCTGGTCAGCAAACTCCGCCGTGCGGATCCCGACTATTACAAGAAATTCATGGGACTGCGCCTGGTCATCGATTATCCCGGCTATAGTTCCGGGATCCTTGCGAAAATCCCCTTTGAAAACGACCCGGTCGGATTCTACAAATGGTGGCGGAAGGGCAAGCATGAAGAGAAGGTCTATCTCTCGCTGGGCAACCAGGTCATTCTCTTCCAGAAGGTAGCCATGATGGATCCCAAGATGATTCTCAAGAAAGACCTCGAAATCCTGAAATAACACGCTATAACCACTATGGATAATCTTATGAAACAGACTTGTCTGCATGACCTCCACGTGGAGCTCGGTGCCAAGATGAGCCCATTCGCCGGTTATGACATGCCCATCCAGTACAGCGGCATCATAGACGAGCATAACGCCGTCCGCCATGCGGCCGGGGTTTTCGACGTCTCCCACATGGGAGAGATCTTCGTCAGCGGTCCCGATGCGGAAAAGTATGTCAACCATATCTTTACCAATGACGTACGCACCCTTGTCCCGGGCGCTGTCCTGTATGGCATGATGCTCTATCCCGACGGCGGCACGGTGGACGACCTGCTCGTCTACAAAGAGTCCGGGCCGGATCATTTCCTGCTCGTGGTCAACGCCGCCAACGTCGATAAGGATTATGCCTGGATGAAGGAGCAGTCCGACGGCTTCGACGTGAAGCTGGACAACCAGTCCGACGCCTGGGGCCAGATCGCCGTCCAGGGCCCGGAAGCGGAAAAGGCCGTCTGCGACGCACTGGGCTTCCAGGAAGCCTCTGCGCTGTCTTTCTATACCTTTGTCGACGTCGAGCGCGAAGGACGCCGCGTGATCCTCAGCCGTACCGGCTACACCGGTGAAGACGGCTTCGAAATCTATGCCGATCCGGCGCATATCCGCAATTACTGGAACATCCTGCTGGCTTCCGGGGTCAAGCCCTGTGGCCTGGGTTGCCGCGACACGCTGCGCTTCGAGGCGGGTCTGCCGCTCTACGGCGACGAGCTGACCGCCGACATTTCCCCGATCATGGCCGGCCTGGGCATGTTCTGCAAACTGGACAAGCCGGAATTCATCGGAAAGGAAGCCCTTGCCGCACAGAAGGCGAACGGGGTGGCCCGCAAGCTCGTGGGCATCGAACTCGCCGACAAGGCCGTTCCGCGCCACGGCTATCCCGTGGAGCTGGAGGAGGGCACCGAGGTTGGCGTCGTCACGACCGGCTATCACTCCATCAGCCTGGAGAAGAGCATTTGCTTTGCCCTCGTGGACAGCGCATATGCCGCTCTCGGCACGCCGCTCCGGGTCCGTGTCCGCAAGAACACCTTCCCGGGCGTCGTCGTCAAAAAACGCTTCTATCAGACCAATTACAAAAAATAAACAGAAAACAATATGAGCAAGATTGCAGAGGGACTCCTCTACAGCGAGTCCCACGAATGGGTCAAAGTGGATGGCAACGTGGCCATCATCGGCGTCTCCGACTTCGCGCAGGGCGAGATGGGAGACATTACTTATGTCGAGATGCCTGACGTCGATGACGAGGTCTCGGCCGGCGACGATTTCGGCGCCCTGGAGAGTGTCAAGACCTCCAGCGAGCTGGTTGCCCCGGTATCCGGCAAGGTCGTCGCCCGCAATGACGAGCTGGAGGACAGGCCCGAACTGATCAACGAAGACGCCTACGAGGCCTGGATCATCAAGGTCGAAATGTCCGACAAGGCGGAACTCGACGCGTTGCTGAACGCTGCTTCCTACGCTGAAATCGCCAAGTAACGGGTTTATGGGAGCATTCAGTTATTTTCCCCAAACGGAGGAAGATATCCGCATAATGCTCGAAAGGATCGGCGTCAGTTCGCTGGACGACCTGTATGCCGATGTCCCCGCGGAATACATCTACAAGGGGGAGTACGACCTGCCGTCCGCCATGAGCGAACAGCAGGTTCGTGACTTTTTCGAGGGCCTTGCCGCAAAGAACAGCCGCCTCAAGGTGTTCGTCGGGCAGGGGGCTTATGACCACTATGTGCCATCGGTGATTCCTTACATCACCTCACGGAGCGAATTCCTGACGGCGTACACACCTTACCAGTGCGAGATATCGCAGGGTACGCTCCGCTACATTTTCGAGTGGCAGTCGATGATCTGCCGCCTGACAGGCCTGGCTTGCTCCAACGCCTCGATGTACGACGGTCCGACCGCAGCGGCCGAGGCCATGCGGATGTGCGTGGCAAGCACCAAGAAGCGCAATTCCGTCATCGTGTCCGCGCGGCTGCTGCCGCATGTGATCGACACGATCCGCACCTATGCCAAATACGCCGGCATCCATGTCGTCGTCACCGACAAGGTCGCTGAAGAAGTGGCGGAAGGCGTACTTGACCTGGCTGGCGTCATCGTTCCGTCTATCAACCGTTTCGGTATCATTGAGAGTCATCTCGGCCTGGCTGAACTCGTGCACGGGATGGGTGCGCTGCTCGTCGAGTATTGCGACCCGTCTGCGCTGGCGGTCGTGAAAACGCCGGCTGAATGGGGGGCTGACATCGCCGTCGGCGACGGCCAGAGCCTCGGCATTCCGCTCTGCTTCGGAGGACCCTATGTCGGCTTCATGGCCTGCACGGAGTCCCTGATGCGCAAGCTTCCGGGCCGCATCGTCGGCCAGACGACCGATGCCTCGGGCAAACGTTGCTATGTCCTGACGCTCCAGGCGCGCGAGCAGCACATCCGGCGTGAGAAAGCCACTTCCAACATCTGCTCCAACGAGTCCCTGATGGCGCTCTGGTGCACGGTGTACCTGTCCCTGATGGGACCGGACGGCATGCGCAAGCTCAACGCCCTCTGCTACGAGGGTTCCCACTATCTGCATGACGCCCTGCTCGCCACCGGCAAGTTCGGACGTGTCTTCGACGGCGAATTCCTCAAAGAGTTCTGCCTCAAGCCGCTGTGCAATGTCGAAAAGCTCCAGCAGGCGCTGCTCGACGCCGGCTTCTTCGCCGCCCTCCAGACGGAGGAAGGGTACGTGACCTTCTGCGTCACGGAGAAGCATACCCGTGAAGAACTCGACCGTATCGTCGAAATCGTCAAATCAGTCAAATAGGGGAGGATAGCGATATGAAATACTACGACAAACTCATCTTCGAACTCTCCAAACCCGGAAGGACGGGATATTCGCTGCCGGCAGCAGCCTGCCCTTCTGAAACGTCCGGCTGCGCCGGACCCCTCCCATCTGACGATGGGCCCCTCCCTCTTACGGTGCCGAGGGTGGCACGGTTTCCGAAGGGCAGCTGCTGCCAGGCAGCGGACAGCGTCGTCTGGCGGGAAAGCAAACTGGACCTTCCGGAGGTCAGCGAGGTCGATGTCGTCAGACATTATACCAACCTGTCCCAGATGAACTTCGGCGTCGATACGGGTTTCTACCCCCTCGGCTCCTGCACGATGAAATACAATCCCAAGATCAACGAGGAAATCGCCAATATGCCGGCCTTCGCGGGCCTTCACCCGCTCCAGCCCGAGCACATGGTCAAGGGTGCGCTCGAAGTGTATGTCGGGATGGACAGGGCCCTTGCCGCCATCACGGGGATGAAGCATTTCACCTTCCTGCCCTGCGCAGGCGCCCACGGCGAACTCACCGGCCTGATGCTGATGCGCGAATACCACATGAGCCGCGGTGACACCGCCCGCACGAAAGTCATCGTCCCGGACAGCGCCCACGGCACCAATCCGGCCTCGGCGGCCGTCTGCGGACTGGACATCGTGGTCGTGAAGTCCAAGGAAGACGGTCTCGTGGACGTAGAGGCGCTCAAACCGCTGCTCGGTCCGGACATCGCCGGCATCATGCTGACGAATCCCAATACGCTGGGCCTCTTCGAGCGCGATATCAAGCAGATTTCCGAACTCGTTCACGAATGCGGCGGTCTGCTTTACTACGACGGAGCCAACATGAACCCGCTGCTCGGCATGGTCCGTCCGGGAGACATGGGCTTCGACATCATGCATCTCAACCTGCACAAGACCTTCTCGACGCCGCATGGCGGAGGCGGTCCCGGCAGCGGCCCGGTCGGCGTGTCCGACAAGGTCGTTCCCTTCCTGCATATTCCGCACACCAGCGGTTTCCACGGCAATTTCGGCGTTATCCTCCGGGCCTATGCCTATATCCTGATGCTCGGCCGCGAGAACGTCAAGATGGCCGGCAAGCTGGCCACCCTGGGCGCCAACTATATCAAAGAGTCGCTCAAGGGCTGCTACAAGCTGCCCATCCCGACGGTGTGCAAGCACGAATTCGTCTTTGACGGTCTGCTGGAAGACAATGGCGTGACGACGCTGGATGTCGCCAAGCGTCTGCTTGACTACGGCTTCCACGCACCGACGATCTATTTCCCGCTGCTCTTCCACCAGGCGATCATGATCGAGCCGACGGAGACGGAGTCGCTGGAGACGCTGGATGCGTTTATCGACGTGATGCGCAAGATCGCCGTAGAAGCCCGGACCGATCCGGAGATGTTGCACGCCGCGCCGCACAATACGCCGATCGGCCGTCCCGATGAGACGACCGCCGCCCGGCAGCCGGTTCTGAAAGCATGACCAAAAGACAGAAAGCGCTGACGATCCTCCTTACGCCATTTGTCCTGGGATTCCTCCTGGGACTTTTGGTAGGAGGCGGTTGCAGCCGGGAAGAAAAGCCGGAAGGGCTTAAGGACGCCGATTCCGGGCTTGTCGAACAGATTCTCGAAGAACAGCAAGAGGCGGGGGAGACCGTGGAAGACAACGTGACCGTCGAAGATGATGTGGACGGGACCGGTGTCTCGGAGGCGCGGGAGATCATCTACTACACGAAGCTGATGAGTTACGGCTCGGTCTTCAACGATCTCAATGAGGCGCATCTCGATATGGCGAAAACCGTGGGCCTGTCGGAGATCCTCGAGAAACGGGACGACGTGGATCCGGCTCTTCTGGTCAAGGTCGAGAATACGGATTTCCTGGAAATCGACGAACTGCGCTATTCTGTGCCCTACCTGACCGCCGGAGCCGCCCGCGAGCTGAACCGGATCGCCAAGGCTTTCCACGATTCGCTGTCGCGCAAACAGTTCCCGATCTACAAACTGGTCTGCTCATCCATCCTGCGGACGGAAGAAGATGTCACGCGCCTGCGCAAAAGCGGGAATCCCAACGCCTCGGACAACTCCGCCCACTGTTACGGAACGACCTTCGACATCACTTACACCCGTTATTCCCGGGAGGTCGAGACAGACGAGTTCATGCAGCCGTACGAGTTGACCAAGGTCCTGGGCGAAGTCCTGCGCGACGAGAAGAAAGCCGGACGCATCCTGGTCAAATACGAGAAAAAAGAGCACTGTTTCCACATCACCGCCTGCATCTGACAGGCAGCGGCCGGATCGGCGTGCTTATTCTACCGCAACGACGGTGAGGATGCCACCCTCGACGCGGAAGCGGATGTTACGGTCTCCGAAACGGAGGCCGTAAATGCGTTCAGGGTCTTCCTGATACCGTGGCCGGGGATCCTGTGCGAGGATTTCCTGCAGGGCGTCGAGTTCCGCCGGTCCGAGCCTGTGAAAGGTTTCCCGGGGGAGGACGACTTCCAGCGGCTGCCAGGCCTTGTCGTCCACGAAGCCGCTGCGGACGCCGGGATGGCTGTCCGCGTATTCCACGTAAGGTTTGATATCGTAGATGGGGGTCCCGTCCGCCAGGTCGGCGCCGAGCACATGGATTTCTCCGGCCGAAGCATCTATGCGCTCAATGCGTACAGAGCTCAGCCCCAGCGGGTTGGGCCGATAGGGGGAGCGGGAAGCGAACACGCCGACGCGCTCATTGCCGCCCAGGCGCGGCGGACGGACCGTCAGGCCCGCCGAAACGTCCTCCCGATTGAGATGGAAGCCCCAGATGAGCCAGAGATAATCGAATCCCTCCAGGCCGCGCAGGGCATCGGGTGAACGGAATGCCGGTTCCAGCACGATGGTTCCGTGCAGCGACGGACTGAGGCCGGCCTGGCGGGGCAGGCCGAACTTGTCCGGGAGCGGGGCACGGAAGAGGGCGATCGGCTTAATCTCCATCTACCGCTTTTGGCACGACATGCACGGTGGGCAGGATGCCGTTCAGCTCGTCGATGTAGCGTTCGTACAGGGCGTTGAAGGCAGAGAGATATTTCGGGTCCAGCGGCTCGGAAGCCGGGGAGTTGAGCGACAGCGGATCGATGGCCTTGCCGTTCTCGAACACGCGGAAATCCAGGTGCGGCCCCGTGGCCGTACCGGTGGCGCCGACATAGCCGATCAGCTGTCCCTGCGACACCCGGGAACCGGCTTTGAGTCCGGGGGCGAATTTCGACAGGTGCATGTAGCTGGTCTCATAGCCACGGGCGTGCTTGATGCGGATGCGGTTGCCTCCGCCGCTGCCGTCCCAGCCGATTTTTGTAATCGTTCCGTCGCCGACGGCCTGGATCGGAGTGCCGGTCGGTGCGGCGTAATCCACCGCGGTATGGGGCTTGACGACTCCCGTCACCGGGTGCCTGCGGGCATAGGAAAAGCCGCTGCTGATGCGGTTGTACTTGAGCGGTGCTTTCAGGAACATGCGTTTGAGACTCTCTCCGCCCTTGTCCCAATAGGTGCTTCGTCCACCTTCTCCGGTGTCGAAGCGGACGGCGGCCACTTCCTTGCCTGCGGCGCTGTTGAAGAGACTGAAATGAACGGTATCGATCCCAACGACCTGCCCGTCGACAACGCTCTGGTCATAAATCATGCGGAAACGGTCTCCCGGCTGGAGGGCGAAGAAATTGACGCTCCACTGGTAGATGTCGGCGAGGGTCATGATGAGGTTGGGCGATCCGCCGGAAGCGATCATATCGTTCCACAGGGAGCTGGAGATGGTCACGTCCGTGATCTTGTGTTCGTGACTGACCGGCTTGTCCACGCTCCATACGGCAAGAGAATCGACACACTGGAAAACAAAGGAACGGATCCGGTCCTGGACATACACCACATAGCTGAGCGTCCGGGTGCTGTCGGGGGAGTAGTAGGCCTGGATGACGTTGCCGGCACGCATCTTCCGCACGTCGAAGACGGGCTCGCACAGCTGGACCATGTCGTAGGTGGCACGGGAGCCGAGCCCCAGGCGGTTCATCAGGCCGGAGAAGGTCTCGCCGCTGCGGATCTTCATCGTGTCGGCGTCGTAGCGGTCCGTGTAGAAGCCCAGAGGGGGGAGGGGTTCCGCTTCGGGAAGGACAGGCTCCTCCTGCGGTTTGCGGTGGCAGGAGGCCATGGCGAGCAGCAGCACGGCTGCAAAGAAAAAGCGAACTGACCGTCTATCCATCTCTGTCTATTTTACCAGGCTGCCGAGGATGCTGCGGGTCAGGGTGCGGAGTGCGCTGGATGTGGCGCTGCCGATGGCCTTCTCCGCAACGCTCTTGCTGCTCTTGCTCTTTTTCCCGGTGACGGCATTGGCGACAGCTGTCCCGGCGCTGCGCGAAACGCTGGAAATAACGGCTGTCGCAGCGGCGGCGGCGACGGAGCCGGCGATGGTTTTCTTGGCCTTGGAGGTCTTTTTGGTTGCCTTGGCAGCCTCGCGCGGCTCACGGTATTGGGGGGTGTCCTGCTCTGCCCTCTGGCGGGCGGCTTCTTCTTTCTGCCGTTCGACTTCGGCCTGCTGGCGGGCCTGTTCTTCCTCGGCTTTCGCCTGGTCGGCGAGCAGGATCTCGAAGGCCGACTCGCGGTCGATCATGTGGTCGTATTTGCCGCGGACCGGGGAGGCGTTGTTGATATCGAGGCGCTGCCCCTCCGTGATGGGACCGATCTGGCTGAGCGGGAAGAGCACCTTGGCGCGCTCCACGATGCTCGGGGCGCCCTTGGCGTCGAGGAAGCTGACCAGCCCCTCGCCGGTCTCGAGGTTCATGATGGCGTCTTCCGTCTTGAAGGCGGGATTGGGACGGAACGTCTCGGCAGCGGCCTTGACGCCCTTCTGATCCTTGGGTGTGTAGGCGCGCAGGGCATGCTGGACGCGGTTGCCCAGCTGGCCGAGGACGCTGTCGGGGATGTCGGAGGGGTTCTGGGTGATGAAATACACGCCGATGCCCTTGCTTCGGATGAGGCGGACCACCTGCTCGATCTTGCTCACGAGGGCGGGGGAGGTGTCCGTGAAGAGGGTATGCGCTTCATCGAAGAAAAACACGAGTTTCGGGAGCTCCGGATCGCCGACTTCCGGCATCGAGGAGAAGATGTCGGAGAGCAGCCAGAGCAGGAAAGTCGAGTAGAGTTTCGGGTTCATCATCAGTTTGTCCGCGGCCAGCACGCTCATCACGCCGCGGCCGTTCTCCACGGCAAAGAGATCCTGGATGTCGAACGCCGGCTCGCCGAAGAACTTGTCGGCTCCCTGGTTCTCCAGGGAAAGGAGCGAACGCTGGATGGCGCCGACACTGAGTGCGGAAACATTTCCGTAGCGCTGGGTGTATTCCGCAGAACGCTCCGAAACGTAATTGAGCATGGCGCGCAGGTCCTTCAGGTCCAGAAGCAGCAGGCCTCGGTCGTCCGCGACGCGGAAAACGACATCCATGACGCCGCTCTGCACTTCCGTCAGACCGAGCAGGCGGCTGAGCAGCTGCGGCCCCATGTTGGAGATGGTGGTGCGCATGGGATGTCCCTGCTCTCCGTACACGTCATAGAAACGGGTCGGACAGCCGGCGAACCGGGGATTCTCGATGCCGAACTCCGGCAGTCGCTTCTCGATGAAGCCGCTCAGGCGGCCGGCCTGGCTGATGCCGGACAGGTCGCCCTTCATATCCGCCATGAAGCAGGGCACGCCGGCCTGGCTGAAAGATTCGGCCAGGACCTGCAGGGTGACGGTCTTGCCGGTACCGGTCGCGCCGGCGATAAGTCCGTGGCGGTTGGCCATTTTGCCAATGATCGAGATCGGTCCGTTGGGACCGTGGGCGACATAAAGTCCGTGGGTTTCGTCGTACATATGAGGATTCTGTTTTTGATTTCTATCGGGTAAAGTTAGCAATAATTGGGGATTTTTGCTAAATTAGCCTCGTGAAACCAAACCTTTAACCACATTGTAGTATGAAAAAGTATTTTGCTGAAAGCATCGGGACTTTCGTCCTGACGCTCCTGGGCTGCGGCACCGCGATGTTCCTCGGGTGCAACACCCCTGCCGGTGTCGTCGGCACCGCCATCGCTTTCGGTCTGACTGTCATTGCCATGGCATACACGATCGGCAATATCTCAGGCTGCCACATCAATCCCGCCATCACCTTTGCCGTCGCCCTGTCCGGCCGCATGAGCTGGAAGGACGCCTGCGGCTACTGGTGCGGCCAGATCATCGGCGGTATCGTCGCCGGCGCCGTCCTGCTGCTGCTCACCAACGTCGTCGCGGCTCCGGATCTGACCGGCGGTCTCGGCTCCAACGGTGTCGCCAATGCCGGAGGCGTGGGAGGAGCACTGCTCGTCGAGTTCATCGCCACCTTTATCTTCGTGCTCGTCGTACTCGGTGCCACGGATGAGAAGCTGGGAGCCGGCAAACCCGCCGGACTCGCCATCGGTCTCACCCTCGTTCTCGTACACCTTGTCTGCATCAACCTGACCGGCACTTCCGTCAACCCGGCCCGTTCCCTCGGTCCTGCCCTCTTCGCCGGTGGCGCCGCCCTCAAGGACGTCTGGGTGTTCTTCGTCGGCCCTTGCGCCGGAGCCGCCCTGTCCGCCCTGGTCTGGAAATGCCTTGCCAAAGAATAGTCTATAATTATCTATGAAGAGAATCATCAGTATCCTTGCCGTTTCCCTGCTCATTGCAGGCTGTGGCCTTCTCGGTAACCTGTCGGGCGGGGGCGGATCCGCCGCCAAAGCCCTGCAGAACCTCGGTGGATCCAAGACTTTCACTTTCAACTCCCTGCCGAAGAATGTCGATGAACTCAAGCGTCTGTCTGAAGCCAAACTCTCGACCCCTTACGAGACGGCGGCCCTGACCCTTCTCGCGCTCACGCGTTACGAGGAGAGCCCGGAAGACTGCATCGAGATGCTCAACTTCCTCAAAGGCCCGGAAGAGGTATCCACGTATGAGAAACAGTTTATCCGCGATCGCCTGAAGGACAAGTACTACAAGGTCTTCTCCTTCTTCAAGGGTACGCGCCCGGACAATAATTACACGCCTTCCAAGCCCTACACGGTCACCGTTTCGTCGAACACCTATTCCTTCGACAACGCGAACTGGGCCACGCTTTACCTGACGTCCAGCGGCGCGGACAGCCCCCGTCCGGTCAAGCTCCGCGAGAAGCCGAGTACCGGACAGTGGTTCCTCAATGAAATCCAGTATCTCGGGGACATCCGCCTTCCGGCCAATGAGGATAAATGGAAATAAGTTTCGATAAGCGCCAGGCGTAAACCTGGCGCTTCATGATACCTTTCAATGAAAGTCGTTTTTACCGTCGGGATATTTGACCTGATCCATTTCGGACATGTCGAACTCTTCCGAAAAGCCAAGGCGCTGGGGGACCGCCTGATTGTCGCTGTCCAGAATTCGGCAGCCATTACGAAATACAAACCGGAATCTCCTGCTGTAAACAGCACAGAAATCCGCATGTATATGGTCAAGGCCATCAAGTATGTAGACAATGTGGCCCCATATGACGATGTGGACGAGATTGTCACCAGAGTCCCTTTCGACATCTTTGTCGTCGGCGGCGACCAGTGTCACGAAGGATTCCGTCATGCCATCGCCTGGTGCGAGGCCCATGGGAAGCAGGTCATCCGCCTTCCCCGTACCGATGGCATATCCTCTTCCGAGCTGAAAGAACACATCCGGAACCTCTGATATGCGCCGTCCCCTCTCCATAGGCGAGATCCGTCAGATCCAGCTTGGACTGCTGGACCGCATCGATGAATTCTGCACCCGCGAAGGCATCGCGTACTCTCTTTCCGGCGGTACCATGCTGGGGGCAGTCCGCCACGGGGGCTTCATCCCCTGGGACGATGACATCGACCTCATGATGCCCCGGCCCGACTACGACCGTTTCATCCGCCTTTTCCCCGGCCGGTACCCGAATACCCTGCTGGAGAATTACTATACGGATCCGGACTACCCCTGTGCCTTTACCAAGGTGTCCGATCCCCGTACCGTCCTGGTGGCGCGCAACAACCGGCTCAACCGCTTCGGCGTCTATGTGGACATCTTTTCCGTAGAGGGCACGCCGGAAGACCCTGTGGACGTCCCTGCCTATATCGACGAATTCTTTCATCTGAGCCGGGATCTGCACAAACGGGCGCCGATCCATCACTACACCACCAGCCCCCTGGTCTGGCTCAAAGTCTGGCTGCGCCGCCGGTTTTATCCCCAGGCGTCCGAAACCATCCGGCGCATCGACGCCCTGCGCGACCGTATCCCTTACGAATCGGCCCGTTTTGTCGGATCTATTGCCGGCGGCACGCGACGCCAGTTTCATTTCCCGGCGGAGATGTTCCGCCATTACGTACGGCTGCCTTTCGAAGGTCGGATGGTCAGTTGCATCGAAGACACCGACTCCTATCTCCGACAGATGTATGGAGACTATATGCAACTGCCGCCGGAGAAGGAGCGCAAGATGCCACATATGATGGGTGCCTGGATTGATGATTGACCGATGCGTATCGTTTACTGCATACATTCCCTGGTGAACCCCGGCGGCAAAGAAAGGGTGCTGAGCCTGAAGGCAAACGCGCTCGCGATGCTTCCCGGCTATGAAATCTGGATTCTTACCGCACACCAGAAAGGACAGCCGCCGCGCTTTCCCCTCGATCCCGCCGTCCACCTGGAAGATCTCGGCTGCAACGACCGTTTCGGCATCGTGCAGAGCCGCCTCTACCGCCATGCGCTCGACCGCAAACTCTGTGAAATACGCCCGGACATCACCGTTTCCCTCTCCGATAACGACATTTATGCCTTGCCCAAATGCCATGATGGAAGCGTCAAGATAGCGGAATACCATTTCACCCACGATAAATTCTACTTGAAATACGGAAGATTCGGGCCTGTCGGCTGGTATTCCCGTCTGCGGACCCGCAAGCTGGAAAAGGCCGTTGCCCGGCTTGACGGATTCATCGTCCTGACCCTTGCGGACCAGGAAGCCTGGAAACGCGTTCTCCCAGCCGGGTTCCCCGTCGAGCAGATCTACAATCCGCTGACGTTCACCCCTTCGGAAAGAGCCGATACGGACTGCCAACGCGCCATCGCCATCGGACGGCTGAGCCGGGAGAAGAATTTTGCCGATGCCATCGATGCGTGGGTTCCTGTCGCAAGATATCATCCCGATTGGACTTTTGACATCTTCGGCAGCGGATCGAAGCGGAAGTCCCTGCAGCGACGTATAGAAAGGAACGGCCTCCAAGGAAAGGTCCGGCTCATGGGGCACACCCCGGACATTCGGAAAGAGCTGCTCCGGAGTGGTTTTCTCATCGTGAGCTCACGCTATGAGGGGCTTTCGATGGTCCTGCTGGAAGCCGCCGCCTGCGGCCTTCCCGTCGTTTCCTACCGTTGCCCTTGCGGACCTGCCGAGGTGCTGGAAGACGGAGCCTCAGGCCATCTTGTTCCCCCAGGAGACAAGGCCGCCCTCTCGCGCGCCATTCTCAGTATCATCGGAACGGAAGACCGGGAGGTGCTCGGCGCCTTCAACTACCATTACAGTTACCGCTTTGCCCCCGACACCATCATCGCCCAATGGGACCGTCTTTTCAAGCGTCTTGTCGGAACGCCCTGAGTTCGATATCGCAGGTACTGTAGACCTGTCCGCCCATATCCAACTTGTATTTTTCTTCCCCCCGGCTGAGATCGAGCACCCGCAGCGTCGGATGGGCGGAGAAGTAGCGGATGGTCTCCGCGATCAGCACATACCCGGGGGAGTAAAAACCATAAAAGGAATCGATGGCGAGGCGGGGGACGGAGACGAGGCTCGCGTCATGCGAGGTGAGTCCGCTCATGAAGGCCATGATCCGTTTGCCGCTCCACAGCACCGCGTGAAAACCGTTGGGGAGGCTGTGCAGGGACCGGGTGTCGTGCTTGATACGGTAATAACGCCGTCGCATCAGTTGGCGTGACAGCCAGGAACGTGTCTTCCTTCGTTTGTATTTGGTGGACATGCGCTCGAAATAGAGATCCATGATCCGGTCCCAGACTGCATCGCTGACGGGATGCGCGGCATCATAGACTTCCAGACGATACGACAGTCCGTCACGTTTCATCCTGTTGTATGCGGTCCGGATGTTCTGCCTGACGGAAGGACGAAGGCTCTTTAACAGTGTTTCGGCCCCGCCGCGGGGTACTGAAATACTGACACAGGCTTGCTCGAGACACCGGTCCACCCGCTCCTTCGGGATATATCGCAGAAGGGGAGAGTCGCACTGGATCCGGTAAAGCGCCATCTTCTTCGGGATGCTTCGGAAGAAAAAGGAAGTGAGCCGTTCCCGTTCTTCGATGCCCAGGGAGGGTTTCCACAGGGCATCAGTCCGACCGCAGCCCTGGATGTCCCCGAGCATTTTCCAGTAACGGTGGTCGAAACTGCCCCTGAGAGCGACCATCATGACGATCTCATCGCCGTCCAGCACGCAGGCGACCCGCGGTCGGTAAAGGGGCTTGACGCGACGCGTGTACCGGTACACGTAGTCGAGATAGTCATAATGGAGGAAGGGACTCATGTCCCCCGTCTCTATGGACTTCCAGGCCGGCCTGACGCGAGGGTCCGTCCATTTTAAGAATGCGGTCCGAAGATTCCTGCCGTCGGTCATGGGGCTATCTGAACGCCTTTTTCGACACCATCCAGGCGATGGCGGCAATGGCGATGGCTTCCGCGAAAATAATGATCTCCGTAGGGACGATTCCGGCGGATTTCGAGATCATAACCGCACTGAAATCCGCCAGGGCGTGCAGGAGAATCGCGGCGGGGAACATCCAGACCCACTTTCCGGCCTTGCGGACGGCCGCCCAGACAAGCACGGACAGGGACAGGTGCAGGATCATGGCCGAGACCCGCTCCCAAAGTCCGAGCAGGAACGTCGCCGGAGCCGTCGTCTCGAGCTGCGCGACCTGCGCTTCAAGCTGTGCCTGCGCTTCTGCGGGCACCTTGGCCATCAGCATATCCGTCTGGCCGGCGTTGATCATCAGCACCATGACCAGTGAAGAAATCATGGAAAAGGCAAAAACCAGGATCACTTCGATCCCGCCGTGACCGGCTCCGTAGGCGATGGCGGGCAGGGAGCCCGCCGGTTCCTTCTTCATCAGGAACTTCATGGACAGGAAACGCCCGGTCTCTTCGAACAGGCCCGCCATCAGGCCTCCGTAGAGGGCATAATAGAGTGCTTTTCCCTGGATGGCCGCGCCACTGGGGCCATTCAGGACAATCTGATGGACAATCGCCTCCAGGATCAGGGCAAAGACGAAGAAGGTCGCCGCACCGATCAGGACGGTCGAGAGGCGGGCTTTGTGCTTCTTGATCAGCCACCAGGCAAGGCAGACAGGCACGGCGAAGCCCAGCAGGGCGTTCAGGGCAAAGATGACGATGGATGCGGAAGGTACCATAAAGCGATACGACTAATTTTTGGTAAGAAGAAAGCCGGCTACGTTCCGATAGGCCGTTTTGCAATCGGTCATCATCTGGCGCGATCCGTAGTGCTCGATGGTGTACCACCCGCGGTAGCCGCTGCCGGCCAACTTGCCGACAATCTTCTCGATGGCGACACAACCCGTCCCGGCAGGTACGCAGCGCATATCAGTCGCCGAAACCCTGTCTTTGAGGTGGACATGGCCCACACGGGCGCGGAAATGCTCCAGCTGCTCCAGCGGATCCTGGCCGGCAAACAGGAAATTGCCGGAGTCATAGATCAGGCCGAGCTTGTCCGAGAGAGCGAACAGGGAGTCCAGCCGCTCGGCATTGTAACATAGCGAACGTGCATTGTCATAATCCTCGACCAGGACGTCGATCCCCCGGGCAGAAGCCCTGTCCGTAAAGGCGACAATCCGCTGCCGGACAGCGTCCCGCTCCGCGTCCGTGCTGCCGTCCGGCATCAGGCCGGGCACCACCAGGAGCCTTTCGTAGCCGTATTCTTCTACAAACGCCAGCGCACGGTCCTCCGTCTCCCGCTGTTCGCCGCGGGCATAGTCGATGTCGACAATGGCGCAGGCATGGGCGAAGCCCAGGCTGTCCAGGGTCCTGATCTCCGAAGGGCGCTGAATCACCTTGACGTCAATTCCGGTGTAACCCATTTCCTTGATGCGCGTCGCCGCCTCCACAAAGGAAATGCCCTCCTGGCGGGCAGCCGTCGTGATATGGTCGAAGAAGAGGGAAATCTTCGGAGATGCGGCGGACTGCTGCGTCAGAGCGACATGGCTGACCACCGCTGTCTCCGAAACGGAATCATTGTGCGAACAGATGAAGATGCCGAGATAGCACTCCTGCGGGAGGTCCAGATAAATGTACGCGTCATCCCCTTCCGGCAGCGTGCCGTCTCCCGTTCGGATGGAGAAACGGTTGCCTTCACGCTTGAAGGCGAGCGCCGCGCTCCCGACGGAACGCTTCTCCGACTTGACCTCGAGGGTGGCGCCGCCCGTCTCAGGGCGATACTGAAGCGATGTCAATCCGTCTCCGTGGATGGCGATGTCCGCATAGCGGGAATCTGCCTCCAGGCTCTCCCGGACCATGAATCCGACCTTCCGGTGCGGATCCACGCCCTCGCCGACGAAGACCGATTCCCCCGAAAGCTCGAAGTCTCCGGAGACTTTCTTCCAGACGAAGTAGCAGGCGTCTTTCGGCCCCCAGAGGTTTTCTCCCGAGCCCGTCAGGGTGTAGGCGCCGGACTCGGTATCAAAGGAATACGAACCGGGATGGCTCACCGTGCCGATGTCACCGGCTTCCGTAAAGACCGGACGATGAGACTGGCAGGAAAAGATACAGAAGCATAGAAGCGCGAGAACGGCGGGCAGGTGGACCTTTTTCATATTGCAAACTTTTTGATTTTAAGCGGTTTATTGGAGCATTCCGACCAGATCGTCAAGCGACCCGACCACCTTGTCGAACAGTTTGTACATGAGCTCCGGCTCGACCATTTCCGGAATGTACACGATGACGCGCCGGCCTTTGCCGGCCATCCAGCCGGCTTCGGTGTGGGCGCTGCGGCCGCTGGGGAGTACGAGAACGCAGGTGTCCGCCCATTCCAGGGCCTCTAAATCGGCCGAGAATTGGCGTTCGGCCTTCGGGTGGAGCAGACCTCGGAATACTCCTCGAAGCTCCAATTCGGGGCGTTTTCGTCGATTTCCGTCCAGCGGAAACCGTTGCCGCCGTGGGGCGGATTGCGGAAGTCATAGATTTCGTGGCCTTCCTGACGGAGGCGGCTGACGACTTCGGGGTAGTACGGATTCCTCCAGCTGGAGGCGACGTAGATCTTTGCCATGGAAATGCTATATATTTGAAGCGAATATACGGAATTTCTGATTAATTTATGTATTTTTGTTCATTACAATATTGATATGGCAGAGCAAAAATACCCTTGCGAGAACTGCAGGTTCCGCGCGTACTACGACAGGAAACCCAAATCGGTCCTGGGCCGTCTCTGGCGTTGGCACATCAACTTCTGCCCGGGATTCCGGGCTTACTTCACCAACCAGGACGAAGAGACCAGGGCGTCCCTCCGGGAGAAGTACGATTTCCAGAAATACAAGTAGTTTCAGAAACAAACGCCTATGTCAGGGATTAAATGGCAGCACGGTCTCGCACTCGCTGTCTGTTTTTTGTTCATTTCATCCATGACCGCCATGTGCAAGACCCCGGTGTTGAAGAACACCCGATGGACGGCCGTCCAGAAGTTATTCGTGGCCGACGCCGGCACGATGACCATCACGTACACGCTGGAATTCATTTCGGACAAGGACGTCCGGATCAGGGAGGAGAGCCATATGCCGTCCTATCCGGCGTCATACATGAATGCCGACGGGACGGTGGATACAATCCCCGGGCATTCCTCCGAGACGGTCGAGGCCGGCACATACCATTTCCGCCGCGGCAAACTGACCGTCACGATGGAAGACAGCCTCCCGAAAGAGTTTGCGCTTCAGCGCGACGGCACCTTTACCGTTGAATGGTACGGCGATCCGCTTGTGTTCTCACGCATCACTGAAGAATAGAAATAACCTGTGTAAGCAGAACCAAAACCGACGCCGATCTAATCCGCATAGACGTCCTCCTCCATTTCAACGACCCACGACTAATCATCCCCGGCCCGTCCGGGGATTTCTTTTCTGGGCCGACGAGATCAGATGATACCCAGTTCCTTAGCCTTGGCAACAAACTCAATGGCATTTTTAGCCTCGAACTTCTGGCTCAGGCGCATGCAGGGATGTGAGGGTAGAAAATGACGTAAATTTCGTTGATATTGTGGCATAATGGACAAAATTCCACATATTTATGTGGTGTTTTTCAATAATTATTTGTATATTTTTGTAGTGGTTTTTAAAACTCTACCTTCCTGGAACAGGAAAAAGCCACTTCCCAAATCTCCCTGACGGACCAGGAAGTCGCCATCCTGCGACTGATTGCCGCCGGACAATCCACCAACAAAATTGCCGATACGATGGGCCTCAAACCGCCCACGATTATGTGGTACCGGAAGCGGCTTCACAAGAAGTTCAAAGTCCATAATATGGCAGAGCTCTTGACCAAGGCCTTTGCGCAGGGTATTCTATAAAGCATATTCATCAACTAATCACACTATTATGAAAAAAATCATGACTCTCGCCATTTGTTTGGCAATGTTCTCTTCCGTTTCCTGCGGAAGCAACCCTAACAACAAGAATAAAGAGAATTCGGATGCTCCGAAGGCTGCCAAGGCATCCGTCGAGGCCGTTGACCTGGGCCTGAGTGTCAAATGGGCCTCCTGCAACGTGGGGGCCCAGTCCGAATGGGAAATAGGTGACTATTTCGCCTGGGGAGAAGTCCAGCCGAAGGCAAGCTATCTTGCCAATAACTACAAGCACCGTGATGCAAACGGCAACTGGATCAAGTATGCATTCAAGGCTGACGCCCTCGTGGATGCAGACGTGGCAAAGGCCGATAACCAGGCCACCCTTCTTCCTGAAGATGACGCTGCGACTGCTATCTTCGGCGACGGGTGGCGTATGCCCACCCCGGAGGAAGCCCAGGAACTGATGGACAAGTGCGAGATCAAGTATTGGGAGCAGGGAATCCAACTGGTCGGCCCCAACGGCAACAGCATCTGCATTCCCTACGGCGGCTCCAAGCAAGGAGAGAAAGTTCGTGGCGAGAAGACTACTTCCTACTGGACCAACCAATTGTATTCCCAGAAGGGGACGAATTTCCTGGGGGGTGAAGAAATCGTCTATGTGGAGCAGTATGGCAGAAGGTTCGATGTCAAGGCCAAGACGGTCGGTATGGAGTACCGGTATAACGGCCTTCCCATCCGTGCTGTCAAAAAGTAACCCGTGATGAAGAAACTTCTTTTTGCTTTATCCCTGATGATCCTCCTGTCCGCTTGCAAATGGACGGGAGGAACGCGCGGGAATAACGCCGAAGCGTTGCCTCCCCAAGATCCCCAAGATGAATTGCAGGCGGCCGTCTCCGCTATGGAGGAATTCTTCGGTAAACTTGCAGACGCCGTGGACGATGCCATTGAGACTGGCAAATTGGACACGACAGGGTTCAATCAGCCCAATGTGACGGTTACCCACGAGGAGGTACAGGACGATATTCAGGAACCGGATGCCTGGTACTCCAAAGATTTCTC
>JAAYCA010000015.1 GCA_012744435.1 Bacteroidales bacterium | reverse complement strand
TACATCGGCAGCGACCTGCCGAAGGTGCAGTTCGGTCTGAACTTCAACGCCGCCTGGAAGGGCTTCGACCTGTCCCTGTTCTTCAACGGCATGATCCGCGACGTCTACAACACTTCCAAGCTGTACACCGACTTCTTCCCGCTGGGCGAGGGTCTGGGCAACCATTCCACGCGCCTCGTCGAGGCCATGAACGCCTACTACGAGTATGAGAAGACCGGCACTTACGACTGCAAATATGCTGCGCCGACCACCATCAACTCGAATAACGAGAACCAGACTTCCGACTGGTATGTGGAGAATGGCTCCTATCTCCGTCTGAAGAACATCGTCCTCGGCTATACGCTTCCGGCCAATGTGATCAACGCGCTCAAGCTCCGCTCCGCGCGCGTCTTCCTCCAGGGCCAGAACCTGCTGACCTTCACCAAGTACACCGGACCCGATCCGGAAGCGACCGGATATCCGTATCCGTTCGGCAAGAACTTCGTCCTTGGTCTCAATATCGGTTTCTAGTCTAACCATCAATCATTGACGAATATGAAAATCAAGAATATACTTTTGGGTGTCATCTGCTGCGCCGGCCTTGTCGCCTGCAACGAGAAGGAGTTCCTCGACCTCCCTCCTCAGGCATCGCTGGATAACGCTTCCCTGACCACGAGTGAAGGTATCGGCTATCTGATCAATGCCGCCTATGCCGCACTGGCCGGCCCGAACGTTACGTTCGGCGCCATGAACTCTCCGGTGAACCACTGGATCGAGGGCGAACTGCACTCCGACAACGCCTACAAGGGCGGAGGCGGTCCTTCCGACAACACCAACATGCATATGATCGAGACCAATGCGATCGATGCGAGCCACAGTATGTTGAACAGCTGGTGGCAGGCCCTGTACCAGTCCATCCGGCGCACCAACATGGCGCTGGAGGCCCTGAACAATCTTTCTGCGGATGAAGTCCCTGAATATGATTATCTCAAGGCAGAGATGCGGGTGCTCCGTGCCCACTACTATTTCGAGCTGAGCCGCCACTTCAACAAGATCGCCTGGATTGACGAGACCATTCCTGAGGAGGAATACAGCAGCATCCGCAACGACCAATACTCCCGTGACGAAATCCTCGGCATGATTGCCAAGGAATTCGAGGAGGCCGGACAGGTGCTTCCCGATTCATTCCAGGATCTGGGCCGCGCCAACAAGTGGGTGGCCAAGGCCTATGCCGCCAAGGTGTACCTCTACAAGGCTTATCGCCAGGATCCCGGCACCAACGCCGTGACGAGCGTCAACACGGAAGACCTCAACAAGGTGGTCTCCCTGACGGGCGAAGTGATCGCCTCCGGCAAATATGACCTGTTCGACGATTTCCAGCAGCTCGACATTGTCGAGTACGAGAATGGCAAAGAATCCATCTGGGCCGTGCAGTATTCCATGAACGACGGTGCCACGATGTCCCTGCCCTGGGCTTACAGCGCCATCGGACACGTCAACTGGAGCGCCCTGCTGAACACCCCGAAGGGCCCGTACAACGGTGACAACTTCTTCTGGGCCAGCCAGGACCTCGTCAATGCATACAAGACCGTGAACGGTCTGCCGATGCTTGACGGTTCCTTCCAGGATGAAGACTATGACGAAGTGGTCGAGACCGTGAGCGGCGACACCAAGATCTACACCAACACGAACATCGACCATCCGGTGGATCCCCGTCTGGACTTCACCGTCGGCCGTCTCAACGTCCGCTGGAAGACCTACGAGGTCGAGCCTGTCACAGAGACCTGGTACCGCGACTTCAACTCCTACGGCTACCATATCATCAAGCGCTTCCTCGTCTCCCCGGATTCCGGCCACCTTGCCACGACCTATCCTTGGGGCAACTCCGGTCTGAACTACCAGATCATCCGCTATGCCAGCGTCCTGCTGTGGCGTGCCGAGGCTCTGGTTGAGCTGGGCCGTCAGGACGAGGCCCGTCCGCTGATCAACGAGATCCGCGCCCGTGCCAAGAACAGCCCGTACGTGAAGGCTTGGGAGGACAAGACGAGATTCCCGCAGGCTGTGGATGTAGACGGCTATGCTGCCAAATACGAGATTGAGGAGTATCCTGCCGAAGGCTGGACCCAGGATTATGCCCGTCAGGCCGTCCGTTTCGAGACCCGTATCGAACTGGCCCTCGAAGGAGAGCGTTTCTTCGATCTGGTCCGCTGGGGCATCATGGCGGACACCATGAACCGCTTCGTAGAAGTGGAGAAGGACAAGCGCGTGTACTATGACGGCGTGTCGTTCAAGGCAGGCCGCGACGAGTACTTCCCGATTCCGGTCACGCAGTATAACCTCTCAGGAGGTCTCTACGTGCAGAATCCGGGCTACGCCGCCTTCAATTAGTCATTGGATTTTCTTATTGGATGGAGGGGAGGACCCTTCCCCTCCATCCTTTTTTTTATTATCTTGTGGACCATATGAAAAAGATTCTCGTTTCCCTTCCTTTGCTGTTACTGCTCGCGCTGAACGCTTTTGCCCAGGGGCGGCGGGGCCCGCAGATCGATACTGTCAAGCTTTGGCCGAACGGTGCGCCCAACGCATTCGAGATTCCCGGACCGGATTCCGGGTTCCTGGTCTTCGGTGCCAGGCAGTACGAATTGGCCATGATGGAGGTGTATCCTGCGGCCAATCCCAACGGGCTCTGTGTCATCATGTGCCCCGGCGGCGCCTATGTCATGGAGTCGCAGACCCATGAGGGGCGGGATCTTCATGACTGGTTCAACGCCCGGGGGATAACCTACTGCATGTTGCAGTACCGTCTCCCGGTCGGTCACCACGAAGTCCCGCTGAGCGACCTCCAGCAGGCCATCCGCATCATGCGGGGCCGCAAGGATCTGGGGATCGACAAGGTCGGCGTCATGGGCAACTCCGCCGGCGGGCATCTCGCCGCCTGCGGCGCCACCATGTATGTCGACAAGGAGACACGTCCCGATTTCCAGATCCTCCAGTATCCGGTCATCACCATGGAAACGGAGCTGACCAACATGATGTCCCGCGATGCGCTCCTGGGCAAGGATCCCTCGCAGGCGCTGATCGACAAATACAGCTGCGAGAAGAATGTGACGGCAGACACGCCGCCCGCCTTTATCGTGCTGTGCTCCGACGACACCGTCGTCGTCCCGCAGAACAGCCTGATGTACTATGAACAACTGATCAAGAACAAGGTGTCCGCCACCCTGCACATCTACCCTTACGGGGGTCACGGCTGGGGCTGGCAGGATTCAATGGTTTTCAAGAGCAGCTGGGTCTCCGCGATGGAGGACTGGCTGCGCCTTGTCGTCGAGAAACTCTAAACCACAAAATACAAAGGCATGAAGAAATTATTAGCACTCGCACTTGCGTGCGTGCTCGCCGCCCCCGGCGTGATGGCCCAGAAGCCGTCGCAGCCGAGCTGGCTGAGCGACGCCGTCTTCTACCAGATCTATCCTTCGTCATTCCAGGATTCCAACGGGGATGGCTATGGCGATCTGCAGGGTATCATCTCCCGCCTGGACTACATCAAGTCCATCGGCGTCACGGCCATCTGGCTCAATCCGGTCTATGTGTCCGGCTGGACCGACGGTGGCTATGACATCATCGACTACTACCGCGTGGACAAGCGTTTCGGTGACAACGACGACCTCATCGAGCTGGTCCAGAAGGCCCACGCCCGCGGGATCAAGGTCGTAATGGACCTGGTGGCCGGCCACTCCTCCGACCAGTGCGAGTGGTTCCTCCAGTCCAAGGAAGGCGCCAACTACCGCTATTCCGACTACTACATCTGGCCGACCTTCAAGCCGGAGGACAACACCCCCGCTCCGCGTCCCGGCGAGCAGATGGACTATGCCGCGCTGATGAACTCCAATGCTGCGCTCATCCGCAAGTTCGTCGCCTCCGACGCCCCGCGCGCCCCGTTCTTCGTCAAGAATTTCTATGACACCCAGCCGGCCCTGAACTTCGGCTTCGCCAACCCCGATCCCGCGCACCCGTGGGAGCAGGCGGTGGACGCCCCGGGCCCCATGGCCATGCGTCGTGAGATCAAGAACATCATTTCCTTCTGGATGGACAAGGGCGTGGACGGCTTCCGTGTGGATATGGCCGCCAGCCTTGTCAAGAACGACTTTGACAAGTCCGCCACCATCAAGCTGTGGAAGGACGACTTCACCAAGTGGTTCGACGAGGAATATCCCGAAGGCATCTTGATCGCCGAGTGGTTCAACCCGGCCCAGTCCGTGGCCGCGGCCAACTTCGACCTCGACTTCTTCTGCCACGACGGCACGTACAATTATTCCACGCTGTTCTTCTACGGCCGTCGCGGCCGCCCTGCCGCTCCCGGTGCCGCTCCGGCTGCTCCGGCTGCGCCGTACTTCGACAAGTCCGGCACGGGCGAGCTGAAGGTCTGGTACGACCTCTACACCTATCAGTATGACGCCGTCAAGGGCAACGGTTACGTGAGTATGCCGTCCGGCAACCACGACTTCAACCGCGTCTGCACCGAAGGCCGCACCGATCCTGAGGAGCTCAAGGTCGCGATGACCTTCTTCCTGACGATGCCCGGCGTGCCGTTCATCTTCTACGGCGACGAGATCGGCCTCAAGCAGAACCCGAACGCCCCGTCCACCGACGGTTCCGGCGGCCGCGCCGGCTGCCGTATCCCGATGCTCTGGGACGCGTCCGCCAACGGTGGCTTCTCCACGGCTCCCATCGACAAGATCTACATCCCGCAGGATCCGGATCCGAACCGTATGACCGTCGCGAAGGAGGAAAACGACCCGAACTCCCTGCTGAACTACGTCCGCACGATCCTCAAACTCCGCAAGGATGTCAAGGCCCTCGGCGCCGACGCTTCCTGGAAGCTCGTCAGCAGCCTCGACCAGCCGTATCCTATGGTGTATGAGCGTACCTGGCGCGGCGAGCGCTGCTGGGTCGTGCTCAACCCGTCCGGCAAGCAGGTCACGGTGACCCTCCCGAAGGAGAACGCCAAGCCCGAGCTCATCGGCGGCAACTACAAGAAATGCACTTACAAGCAGACGAAGAAGGGCGACACGATCCAGATTTCCCCGATTTCCGCTGCGATTTACAAATTCTAGCGTATAAAAGCCTGGAATAGAATATTGTTACTGGCGCTCGCCCTCTTCCTCTCCGTGTCCTGCGGCCGGGAAGGGGGCGAAGGCCGGTATCGGGTGGTCATGTCCTGTTCGACCGGCTCCTGGTATCAGGAGGCGATGCGGGCTGTGGAGCGGGAGCGCTATTCCCATCCTGAGATCGACCTCGTGATCCTGCCGGTGCGCGATGCCGGACAGCAATTGTCGGACATCGAGAACCTGCGGGCGGGCAAGACAGACCTTCTGATCCTCTCGCCCGTATCCGATGCCTGGGAGCTCACGCCGGTCGTAGAACAGGTCTATGAGGAGGGGATTGCCGTCATCCTCTACGACAGGAAAATCGATTCCGACAAGTACAACGCCTTCGTCGGAGCGGACAATTTCACCATCGGCCGGCAGATGGGGGACTATCTCAAGACCCTGCTGACAGATGGCGGAAACGTCCTTCTGGTTCGCGGGAGAACGTCCGTGACGGCCGAGCAGGAGCGGAATGAAGGCTTCCGCGCTTCCCTTCGGGACGAGAGCCGGGGAAAGCTGAACCTGGTCGGCGAGTGCAAGGGCAATTTCCGGACTGCGACGGCACGGGAAGCCGTTGCAGACCTGTTGGAGCAGCTTCCCGAAGGAACGCACGTTGACGCGGTCGTCGCTTTCAACGACAACATGGCCGTAGGGGCCCGCCAGGCATTTGATTCGCTCAAATTCCAGGTCGGCCTGCCGCTGTTCCTGGGGGTGGACGCCCTGCCCGGACCGGACGGGGGCATCGAGCAGGTGGCCCGGGGCACGATTTCGGCTTCCTTCATCTATCCGCAAGGCGGCAAGGAGCTGATGGATGTGGCGGCGCAGATCCTGCATGGGGCGCCGTACGCGTCGAATGTCTCCTTGAAGTCCGGCATTGTCGACCGCTCGAACGTGGAGATCGTCAAGCTGCAGCGCGAGTTGGTGGAGGAGCAGCAGGCCAAGGTCGACCAGTTGGGCAATTTCCTCGCCCAGAGCCAGTCCCGCTATGCCAACCAACGGACGATCATGGTTCTGGTGGCCTCCATTGCGGTCCTGATCCTGGCACTGGCTGCAATCCTGTATCTCCAGTACAGGACGAGCGTCAAATCCCGGAAGGAGCTGGACAAGACGAACCGGGAACTGCGTGACCTGGCCGGACGGCTCGAAGAGGCCAACCAGGCGAAACTGCTCTTCTTCACCAACATCTCCCACGAATTCAAGACGCCGCTCTCGCTGATAATGAGTCCGCTGGAAACCCTCTTGGACGAGAAAGGTCTCTCCGCCCAGGGGAAGGACTCGATCCATATCATGCAGCGCAACGCCGGTCGGCTGCAGGCCCTCATCAACGAGATCCTCGATTTCCGGAAGGCCGAAAGCGGCCGGATGGAGGTGTCGGCGGAGCCGGTCGACGTGGAGGCGTTCCTGCGGGAGATCAACGGATTCTTCTCTGACATGGTCCGCCGGAAGCAGGTCCGGTTCACTTTCGAGACCGCTTCCGGATCCTATCGTGCGATGATCGACAAGGGCAAGGTGGAGAAGATCTACTTCAACCTCCTGTCCAACGCCATCAAGTTCGTGGAGGACGCCGGCGTGATCACGGTCAGGCTCCGCAAAATCGACGGACAGGCAGGACCGCAAATCGAAGTGTCGGTTTTCAACAGCGATTCCTATATCCCGGAATCGGAGCTCAAGGACATCTTCCAGCGTTTCTATAAGATAGACGTTGCCAAAAACACCACCGGGACCGGCATCGGGCTCGCCCTGGCGGCGGCGTTGACGGATGTCCTCGACGGAGAGATCTTTGCTTCCAGCAAGGAAGGCATCGGTACGACGTTTACGTTCCGCCTGCCTTTCATCCCGGCGGAAGCCGTGTCCGAGCAGGATGGTCCGGCCCTTCTTGCCGGCCTGGAGCACGACCTGAACTGGCGGGTCGCCCTCCCGGAGCAGGACTATTCCCTGCTGGACGAGGTGTCGGACGGTCAGCTGCCCACCGTCCTAATCATTGAAGACAACGCGGATATGCGTCGCCACCTGAAGAGCATCCTGAGCCGGGACTACCGGGTTTACCTGGCTGAAAGCGGCGAGGTGGGGCTCCAGCGGGCGATACAGTTCCTTCCGGGTATCATCCTTTGCGACATCATGATGCCGGGCATCAAGGGCTACGAAGTGTGCCGCACCTTGAAACAGGACGCGCGCACCCGCGACATCCCCGTCATCCTGCTGTCCGCCTGCACGATGGACGAGCAGGTGGCTCAGGGCTTCGAGAGCGGGGCGGACGCCTACATCATGAAGCCTTTCAGCGCCAGGGTGCTCAAGGTCCGGATGAAGAAATTGCTCGAGAAGGCCGAAACCCTGCGCAGGGATATGGGAACCGACTGGCTGGTCGGAGAAGACCGGGCCACGACCAGCGCCCAGGAAGCCTTCCTCTCCGAGATCAAGAAGTATATCGAGAAGAACCTTCACAAGGAAATCAACATCCAGGACCTGATCGACAGCCTGGGCATGTCCAAGTCCAAATTTTACCGTGACCTGGCGGAGATCACGGAATACTCGCCCTCCGACATCATCAACCTGATCCGGATCCGCAAGGCCTTGAACCTGATGCTGTCCAAAAACAAGAACATCTCCGAGGCCGCGGCCGAGACGGGGTTCTCGTCCACTTCTTATTTCTGCCGCGTTTTCCAGAAGTATTACAAGCTGTCCCCGGGCGACTGGCTGAAGCAAAATACGTCTTCTGCCGCATAAGTGGGAGATGAGTGGCTCAAATAGGGAAGGTGTCCGTTTGGATTGCCTTCCCTGTTGCGTATTTTTGTTACACTAGTTGATAACACTTACGCAGTATGAGAAAATTATTCCTTTCCCTTGTGACGCTCTCCGCCGTTTTTGCCGCTGTGTCCTGCAACAGCACGAACGACGCGGATGAGAACTTCTTCAGCCGCACCGACCAGCAGCTGTTCATCGGCGACGACATCGCCATCGCCAACACCCAGTACGGCAAGGTGCGCGGCTACATCATGCGCGACACCTACACCTTCCTGGGCATCCCCTACGGCGCCAGCACGGCCGGCGAGAACCGCTTTATGCCGGCGAAACCGCCGCAGCCCTGGGAAGGCGTGAAGGACGCCGTGTTCTATGGCGCCTGCGCTCCGCAGAACGTGATGAGGTACCCCAACAACATCGCGACCTTCCTGGATTGCTGGAACTACTTCGACATGAGCGAGGACTGCCTCAACCTCAACGTCTGGACGCCGGGCCTCGACAATGCGAAGCGTCCCGTCATCGTGTGGCTTCACGGCGGCGGCTTCTCCAGCGGCAACAACATCGAGCACCACGAGTATCACGGCGAGAACTTCGCCCACTACACCAACGCCGTGTTCGTGTCGCCCAACCACCGTCTGAATTCCATCGGCTTCAGCGACTTCTCCGCCGTCGATCCCAAGTTCAAGGATTCCGGCAACGTGGGTATCCTCGACCTCGTGGAGGCCCTCAAGTGGGTGCACAACAACATCGCCAACTTCGGCGGCGACCCCAACAACGTGACCATCATCGGCCAGAGCGGCGGTGGCTCCAAAGTCTGCAACCTCGTGGCAATGCCCGAGACCAAGGGCCTGATCCACAAGGCCGTCGCCCTCAGCGGCAACAGCACTTCGGCCATCAACAAGGAGTACGCCCAGGGCATCGGCCAGGCCATCCTCAAGGAAGCCGGTCTGAAGCCCGGCGATATGAACAAGCTCCAGGAGATGCCGTTCGAGGAGTATATGGCGCTCGCCAACAGGGCGCAGCGTGAGTATGCGAGGACACACACCACCACCGGCCGTGGAGGCTTCGGCCCGATCGCCGACGGCGACCACATCCCCGTGGGCAACTTCTTCGAGAGCGACCACTGCGCCAACGTCCCTATGATCATCTGCTCCACGACCGCCGAGCGTCCTTCCGCCCGCGACGACGCGAAGAAGCACGCTTCCTCCCGTGAGGAGGTCATCGAGATGCTCGCCCAGCGCGTCGGCGCCGACAAGGCCGCGGCCGTGTACGATGCCTATGCCAAGATCTTCCCGAACAAGCTCCCGATCGAGATCAACGACGTGATCGCCAGCTCCCGCAGCGGCGTCCTCAACACCGCCAACCTCAAGTACAAGCAGGGCGCTCCTGTGTACGTGGCCTGGTTCGACTGGCAGCCGCCCATCCTGGACGGCCGTCTGCACGCCTTCCACACGATGGACATCGCCTTCTGGTTCATGAATACCGACCTGCAGGTGTCCCACACCGGCGGCGGCCAGTATCCGAGGAACCTGTCCAAGAAGATGGCGAAGGCCCTGTACAACTTCATGGCCAACGGCGATCCCAACGTCGGCAAGAAGACCGGCCTGCCCAACTGGCCGAAGTACACGACCGAAGAGGGTGCCACGATGATCCTCGAGGACCAGAGCTATGTCCTCAACGCTCCCGACAGGGAGGGTATCGCCCTTCAGGCACGCTAATCCATTTCTACCACCTATTATTAACTAATCAAAACTACTTAACATGCAAATCAGAATCTTTTTTCTGCGTGCAGTGACCGTGTTATGTGCGGCTCTGTTGTCATTAAGTATGTTTGCCCAGAACATCACTGTCAGCGGTACCGTCGTTGACACGGACGGCTTGCCGGTCATCGGCGCGAGCGTCCGTGTGCAGGGCGGGACCATCGGTACGGTGACCGATCTCGACGGCAAATACTCCCTCTCCGGGGTTCCTTCGAATGCCACGCTGCAGATTTCTTCCATCGGCTTCCAGACGGCGACGATCGCCGTCGGCGGGAGAAGGAATATCGATGTCACCCTCGCCATCGACACGGAGATGCTTGACGAGACGATCGTCGTCGGTTATGCGGTGGGCAACAAGCGCTCCGTCTCCGGTACGGTCGAAAGAGTCAAGGCCGAAGATATGAACGAAGGCTTCATCGGCACTCCGCTGGACGCCATCCGGGGCAAGGTTCCCGGACTGGTGATGTCCAACAGCGGCGGCAACATCAACTCCACGCCGACCATCCGCCTGCGTGGTACCTCCTCGCTGTCCGGCGGTAGCGACCCGCTCGTGATCATCGACGGCGTGTTCTCCAATATCTCCACGTTTGCCAACATGGCTCCCGGCGACATCGCCGAGATCTCCGTCCTGAAGGATGCTTCCGAGACGGCCCAGTATGGTTCGCGCGGTGCTGCCGGCGTCATCGTCGTCACGACCAACCGTGGCGAGGAGGGCCGTACCCAGGTTACCTACAACGGCCAGGTCGGTGTCAGCCAGCGTTACGGACGGATCGCCATGCTCTCCCCCGAGGAGTACCGGAAATATGGCGCCGGAAGCCTCTCCTCCGATCTGGGCGCCAGCACGGACTGGTTCGAGTGGATCCAGAATCCGGTCGTCATGCAGAACCAGCACAGCATTTCCATTTCGCAGGGCACGTCCAAGAGCAGTATGCGTGCATCCCTCAACATCAATGACCGCAACGGTATCGTCAGGGGAACGGACAACAAAAACTACAACGCCCGTTTCAATGCCAGCCAGAAAGCGCTGAACGGCAAGCTCAACCTCGAGATGAACCTGACCGCCGGCTACCGCACGTCCAACTCTGTCAACAACAGCATCTGGCAGGGCGCTCTGACCTACAACCCGACTTATCCTACGCACAGGAATACCGATACCGGCATCTGGGATGTCGACAATAATGTCGCGTCCATGATGACCCACCCTGCCGAGGTGCTCGAATCCGAGTCCAAGAGCAAGACCCTGAGCGTCAACGCCAGCGGCCGTGCGACCTACACGATCATCCCCGGCCTGACCGCCAGCCTCTTCGGTTCCTTCGACGCCAGTGCCGGCCTGAGCCAGTCCTACACACCGAACGACCTGTACAGCTCCCGCTCCTCCCGTGGTAGCGCGAGCGTGTCCAACAGCTACCGCAGGAACTGGATGGCCAGCTTCCAGATGAACTACAACAAGGAGATCGGCAAGCACTCCATCAACGCCCTGGCCCTCGCCGAGGCGCAGGAGTACTATTCCTTCAGCAACAGCGGCGGCGCCAGCGGTTTCGACACCAACTACTTCAAGTACTACAACCTGCAGGCAGGCGCCGTGGTCCGCTATGGCGACGTGTCCTCCTCTGCGAGCAAGAACAACCTTCTGTCGTTCATGGCCCGCTTGAACTATATGTTCAACAACAAGTACGTCATCACCCTCAACGCCCGTACGGACGGATCTTCCAAACTGGGAGCCAACCACAAGTGGGGTTTCTTCCCTTCGGCTTCCGCCGCCTGGGTCATCAGCAACGAGGAATTTATGAAGAACCAGAAGGTCTTCTCGACCGTCAAGCTGCGCGTCGGTTACGGTGTGACCGGTAACCAGGATGCCATCAGCGCCCTGAATTCCCTGCAGATGCTGCAGCCGACCGGCTCGACGACCTTCAACGGCAACAGCACCGTCACTTACGGTATCACGTCGAACTCCAATCCCGACCTGAAGTGGGAGATGAAGTACACCTTCGACGTGGGTCTCGACCTGACCGCGCTCAACGGACGTCTGCGTTCCGTGATCGATTACTATCGTTCCACGACCAAGGACCTGCTCTACACCTATCAGGTCTCCGTGCCGCCGTTCACCTACAACACGCTGCTTGCCAATATGGGCGAGATGACCAACAACGGTATCGAGGTCTCCGTGTCCGGCGACATCATCAAGAAGCGTGATATGAAACTCACCGTCAGCGCGAATATGGCGCACAACGCCAACAAGCTGGTCTCCCTGCACGGTACGTACAGGGGTGAGGAACTGACGACCTCCGAGTGGGTGACCCTCGCCAGCGCCTCCGGCAGCGGCCTTACCTCCAACACGGGTGTCACCTATATGGGTGAGGGCTACCCGGTCGGTATCTTCCGCCTCCCCGTCGCTGACGGCTTCAAGCAGGATGATAACGGCCACAACCTCTTCGTGCTCAAGGATCTGAACGGCGACGGCAAAGTCGATCAGTCGAACACGGGCGACCGTGAG
>JAAYCA010000014.1 GCA_012744435.1 Bacteroidales bacterium | reverse complement strand
TTGTCGATGAGGTTTTCCCCGTTTCTGTCGGGGTCGTAACTGATTTCGCGGTCGAGCAGGGTCAGGCGTGAGAGCGACACCTGCGGGATCTTGTGGAAGCCGCCGTCCACCAGCAGGGGGGAGAAGGAGGTGAGTCCGTCCGTCCCGCCGAAATAGAGCCGCCCCGAGGCGGACTTGAAGGCGGCGCCGGAGCGGAATTCATTGCCCTGGAGCCCGTCGGAGGCATGGTAACTGGCGATTTGCCCGGTGCGGGGCGACAGGCGGGACAGGCCGCTCGCCGTCGAGATCCACAGTTCTCCCGAGGTCGTGCAGAGGATGTCTCGGATGACATTGTCCGCCAGGCCGTCCTGTTCGGTGTATTGCCGGACGTCCTGGGTATCTGTGTCCACCCGGAACAGTCCTTCCTCCGTGCCGAACCACATGGTGTCGTCGGCGCCGCTGCAGATGGCATAGATACGCTGGACGGTCTCTCCCTGGGGCAGGATATTGAACGGAATGATGCGTCCGGTCTGCGGGTCGTAGCATTTGGGACCGTTGTAGGTGCCCACCCAGAGCAGGCCGTCGCGGTCCTGGTGCAGGGCGCTGATCCAGCGGTAGTCGTCCTCGACCAGATGGGCTTTCACGCGTCTCGCCGCGGCGTCGATCACGACCAGGCCGCTGCCGTAGGTGCCGACATATATCTGGTCCCGGACCGTGTCGTAGGCGAGGGTGCGGATCCGGTCGGCGCCGATCTCGTCCGCCTGCGTAAAGCGCCGGATCGCACCGCCGGCATCCAGATAGAACAATCCGTCCAGGAAGGTTCCGATCCAGAGGGTGCCGTGGGCGTCGCCCGTCACGGCCATGACGGCATTGTTGGTCAGGGCGCTGTTGTCCTGGTTGTAGCAGACCGTCCGGCCCCGCGGGCCGCCGGTCTGGCAAAACAGGCCCGCGCCGTCGGTGGCGACCCACAGGCGGTCCCCGTCTTCGTACACGGAGATCACGCAGGCGCTGTTTTCGCCCGGGACGCCCCGGCTGCTGAATCCCTGGTAGGAAAAGCCGAACATGGACTTGGGCGAGACGAGGAGCCCTTTCTGGTAGAGGCCGAGCCAGATGTTGCCCTGCGAATCCTCAAACAATTGGTTGACTTTCCAGCTGCCGCTGTCCTGGCGGATGGAGGCGAGGACTCCGGCGGAGACCTCCTCCGTACGGGTGTCGAACAGGAGCAGGCCTCCGTTCTCGTTGCCGACCAGGAACGTGCGGCCGTCGCCGGGCTCCGCCTGGCTGTTGAACAGCACGGCGGAGGCCGTGATCCCCGCCGCCCGTCCGCCCTTGACACGGCGGACGAATCCGGCGCCGGCATCATAGATGAGGAGCCCGCGCGCGGAGGACAGCAGCATGTTGCCGGTCAGGGGATCCTGCGCGAACGCTCCCAGCCGGAGCTGGGCGGCCTCGCGGAGCAGCTCGGGGCTCCAGTTGACGTCCGTGACCGGCGAGAGGGTGTCGGCGTTCAGCACAACCGGCAGGCCCGTCCCGTCGGGGAAGATCCACAGCCGGCGCGAGCTGTCCAGGAACAGGGCCCGGATATAATCGTTCGGCACCACGCGGAACAGTTCCTCCCGCACGTCTTCCTTCAACGCGTGCGTCGCCGGGTCGATGACATAGATGCCGGAACCGCTCGTGGCCACGTACAGGAGGCTGCCGGAATTGCGGTCGGGGACCTCCAGCAGGCTGCTGATGTATTGGTTCGCCGACGGGTTGCGGTTGTCGTTCAGCTCGATTCGGCTGAAGCGGTTGTGGTCGGAGTCAAACAGGTTCAGCCCGCTGGCGGTACCGACCTATTTTGTCCCGTAGCTGTCCTGGTAGATCTCGTTGACCGACGAGCTGCTGAGCGCATTCTCTTTCGTCCGGTCGTGCCGGAAGGTTTCGAAGTCCAGCCCGTCGAAGCGGATCAGGCCGCCTTCCGTGCCGAGCCAGATCACGCCTTTGTCGTCCTGGTGGATCTTGTTGATCTGCGAACTGGGCAAACCATTGTCTGATGTATAGAGCCGGGCCGCCTGCCCGAAGCTGCGCAGCGGGCAAAGCAGGATGAGCGTCAGCAGGATAAAACACCCTCTTTTCATTTCTTATAAATTTTGGGTACAAAAATACAAAATCAAAAATAACCCCCAAGAGCAGGTTACAAAATTGACAACTTCTGTTACGCGCCTGTCTTGGCCGCGTGGGGAATTCAGATAATTTTGTGTCGAACCCGCTTGACGGACAAACATTATTCAACCAATAACTCTTACACTTTATGCAATTTAACCTCAAGAAAATCCTTGGCATCGTGGCCCTGTCCCTGATGGCTCCGTTCTTTGCTTCCGCTCAGAACATCACCGTCAGCCCGAACTCCTCCAACTACTGGCAGGCGGGCCTGATCTCCTACATGGGCCGCGTCATGTACAGCTATGCCGACAAGTACATGATCTCCGCCGCCGTCCGTTCCGACGCCTCCTCGCGTCTGGCAAAGGGTCACCAGTGGCACACTTACCCGGCCGTTTCCGTCGGCTGGAACATCCACAACGAGTCCTTTATGGAGGGCAGCCGCGGCTGGCTGGACGAACTCAAGCTCCGCGTCGGTTACGGCGAGACCTCCAACCAGGCCATCAATCCCTACCAGACCCTCGGTTCGCTGGGCACGCGTCCCTACAACTTCGGCGAGACCACCTATGCCATGGGTTACTTCGTCTCCACCCTGCCCAACACCGAGCTCGGCTGGGAGTATTCCAACACCTGGAACTACGGTATCGACTTCGCCTTCCTCCAGGGCCGCCTGACCGGTACGGTCGAGTACTACTCCCAGAAGACCCACGACATCCTGCTTAACCTGAACCTTCCGTCCACCGCAGGCGTTGGCAGCTACACTGCCAACATCGGCAGCACGCAGAACCGGGGTGTCGAATTTTCCCTAAACGCCACGATCATCGACTCCGGCGATTGGAGATGGGATGCCGGCATCAACGTCTACGCCAACCGCAACAAGCTGGTCTCCCTGGCTTCCGGCCAGACCGAGGACCGCGGCAACCGCTGGTTCGTAGGCAAGCCGATCAATTGCCTGTACGACTACGAGTACGACGGCCTGTGGCAGAAGGGCGAGGAGGCATTGATGAACATCCTGCAGCCGGGCGCCGCGCCGGGCGACATCAAGGTCAAGTATCATGGCGAATATGACGCTGCCGGCAAGCCCGTTCGCGCCATCGACGAGAACGACAGGGTGCCGATCAACGCCGATCCGAACTTCCTCGGTGGTTTCAACACCCGCCTGCAGTTCCGCAACTGGGATCTCACCGTCCTCGGCACCTTCCAGGCCGGCGGCATCCTGATCTCCACCCTGCACGGCTCCAGCGGCTATCTGAACATGCTGACCGGCCGTCGCGGCCAACTTAAGGTGGACTACTGGACCGAAAGCAACACCGGTGCCCGCTACCCGCGTCCGGGCGGACTCAACAGCAACGACAACCCGCTCTACGGCTCGACCCTGTCTTATTTTGACGGCTCCTACCTGAAGATCGGCACGGTCACGCTCGGCTACAACTTCGAAAAGATCGGCGCCCTGCGCCGCTTCGGATTCGACAAACTGCGCGTCTATGCGACGGCCCAGAATCCGTTCGTGCTCTTCTCCGACTTCCACCGCGAGTGCGGCCTCGATCCCGAGCCGAACTCCCGGGGCACCGAGAACCAGGCCAGCGCCGGGTACCTGTATCGCCAGAAGGTCATCGGCACCAACACGCCGAACACCCGGAACTACCTCTTCGGCATCAACATCACCTTCTAATCAGCCACGGACATGAAAAAATTGACATATATCATCACTGCTTTTGCAGCCGTTGTCCTTTCCGCCGCTTCCTGCAACAAGATCCTCGAGGAGCAGCCCCGCACCTTCTTCGAGCCGGGTTACTTCCAGACAGAAGCCGGTGTGGAAGGGGGCCTGACCGCCCTGTACGCCTCGCTCCGCTATGTCTACGGCCAGGCATACTATTTCAACATCAACACCACCGGCACCGACGAAGCCACCTACGGCCAGTCCGGCGACGGCAACTTCAAGGACGCCGACCTGTCCGGCGTGGGTTCTCTCAACGCCAGCTCCTCCCGCAGCGACGTGCTGTGGAACACGGTGTTCACCTATATCAACACGGCCAGTGGAATCGTCGAGAACGCCGAGGCGGTGGGCCTGTCCGACGCGCTGATCGCCGAGGCGAAATTCTTCCGCGGCTGGTATTACTTCCAGCTGGTACAGACCTTCGGCGGCGTGCCCCTCGACCTGGGCTCCGGTGACCTTAAGTTCAACAGCACGCCGTCCCGCACCTCCGTACGAAACACGGTGCCCGAGGTGTACAAGGCCGTTTTCTCCGACTTCGAAGCAGCGGTGAATGACCTGCCGGACAAGCCCCGTGTGATCGGCGGCGTGACCAAGAACGTCGCCCGCCTGGCGCTGGCCAAGGCCTACCTGACCTTCGGCTGGTGGCTGGAGAATCCGAAGAATATCCCGACTTATCCGGCCGCGGACCGCAAGGACCTGAACGGCCACGATGCCACCTGGTATTATACCCAGGCCCTGAGCATCTGCGAGACGGCGATTGCCAACCCGGGTCCCTACGGCCTGATGACGACCTTCCGTGATGTCAACCTCGCCGCGAACGACCGAAACAAGGAAATCCTCCTCTGGGCGGACCATACCGAGAAGAGCGAGCAGTACAACGGCGCCAGCCTCGGTTACTCCAGTGGCAACGCTCCGGACAACTTCGCCGGCTGGATGATGAACTGGAACCACGGCACGGTCAACATCAGCGGCGTCGGCTGCATTCAGCGCGAAGCCTGCCAGGAGGTAGGCCGCCCCTGGACCCGCATGGCCCCGACCCACGAGGCGATTGCGGTGTTCACCAGCCAGGACATCACCAAGGACTCCCGCTTTGAAGGCACTTTCACCACCGCTTATTACGGCAACTGGGAGAAAGCCGGCAAAGAGGATGAGAGCGTGCCGGGTGCCAACGGGATGACCATTCCGAGGGGCGGCCTGGTGATCTCCTTCATCCCCGAGGTGCTGGACGACATCGTCTATCCTGACGCGCAGAGCAATACGAACGGCGCCAACGTCGGTGCCGGCACCGTGCCTGGCCGCGCGGACTATGTATTCGATCTCAACGGTTTCAGCCGCATCGCCTTCCCGGCCCTGTGGAAGCTCGTCGGCCAGCGGAACGACTACGACAAGGCCAACGCGCTCGGTTCCCCGAACGCCGCCAGCACGCGTCCGTACAGCATCCTGAAGTTCTCCGACTTCTACCTGACGGCCGCCGAGGCCGCCTTCAAGCTGGGCAACAACACCAAGGCGCGCGACAACATCAACGTGCTGCGCAAGCGCGCCGGCGTGTGGACCTACAAGCAGAGCGCCCGCTCGGCTTACGTGGCTGATTTCAGCGAGGAACTGGCTGACGCCACGCCCGCGACGATCACCCTGGACTACATTCTGGACGAGCGTATGCGCGAGTTCTACGGCGAAGGATTCCGTTGGTTCGACCTGGTCCGCACGCAGACCTGGGCCGAGCGCGCCGGAACCTACACCATCAGCGGATCCTCCTGGGGTGACCACAAGCCGGAGACCTTCACGCGGACCATCGAGAATTACCTGTATCTGCGTCCGATTCCGCAGGATCAGCTTAACGGCATGGAAATGACCGCCGCCGAGAAAGCCGCTTACCAGAACCCTGGCTATCCCGTGGAATAAGCGCCACACGCGCACTGTTTGGTTAATAATAGGTTGGAGAAAGGGGCGGGGGCCGGGTCGGCCTCCGCCCTTTTCAAAAATATTTGGATTATCTTTGTGACAGTAACCAGGAACTTATGCGAAACGCATTTTTACTGATGGCGCTTGCGGGCCTGTCCCTGCTGTGCGCCGGCTGCCAACCCCGTCCCGTCGGGCAGGACGGCAGCGACCTCTGGCTGGCCTCCGGACGACCCTATGCGGAAGTCCTGGCCTCGGTTCGGACGGAGATCGATCCCGCCCTGCCGCAGGAGGGATACCACATCTATGACGACGGCGCCGTGCGGCACATTGCCGCGGGTTCCGAAGCGGGCCTGCGCTATGGCGTGTATGCCTTGCAGCGCGCCGAGGTGCTGGGTGCGGCGGGTCCCGGAATGGACCTCTCGGAGCAACCGTTCTATTCCCTGCGGCTGCTGAACCATTGGGACAATCTCGACGACACCGTGGAGCGCGGCTATGCCGGCGAATCCATGTGGGAATGGACCTCGCCCGCGATCCCCGAGGCGCGCATCCGCCGCTACGGAGAGCTCTGCGCCTCGGTGGGCCTGAACGGAGCGGTGCTCAACAATGTCAATTCCAATCCGCTGATCCTTGACGCCGAGCATATCGCGCGCGTGGCGAAGATTGCGGACATCCTGCGCGAATACGGCATCAAGACCTATCTTTCCATCAAGTGGACGAGCCCCATCGCCCTGGGCGGGCTGAAGAGCGGCGATCCGCTCGACCCGAAGGTCCGCCGCTGGTGGAAGGACAAGGCGGCCGAGATCTATGCCGCCATTCCCGACTTCGGCGGTTTCCTGGTGAAGGCCAATTCCGAGGGCCAGGCCGGTCCGCAGGACTACGGCCGCACGCATGCCGACGGCGCCAACATGCTCGCCGAGGCGCTTGCCCCGCACGGCGGCATCGTGATGTGGCGCGCCTTCGTGTACAGCCCCACCAGTCCCGACCGGGCCAACCAGGCCGTGGAGGAGTTCCTGCCCCTCGACGGAGCGTTCGCGGACAACGTGATCGTCCAGATCAAGAACGGTCCCGTGGATTTCCAGCCGCGCGAGCCTTTCAGCCCGCTTTTCGGCAAGCTCCGCAACACGAAGATGATGATGGAGTTCCAGATCACCCAGGAATACCTGGGCTTCTCCAATCACCTCGCCTACCACGGCACCACCTGGGAGGAATGCCTGTCGGCCGACACCTTCCGCGACGGCGTGGGTTCCACCGTGGCCGGAACGGTCTCCGCCATCGCCGGTGTCGCGAACACCGGACAGGACCCCAATTTCTGCGGTTACGTCTTCGCCCAGGCCAACTGGTATGCTTTCGGACGCCTCGCCTGGGATCCCCGGCTCGGTGCGGAACAGATCGCCGACGAGTGGATACGCCAGACCTTCCTGCGCCCGGAGGGCGTGTCGGACAAGGTCTTCGAGGCGAAATTCGTCGCCCCGGTCCGGGCCATGATGATGGACTCCCGCGAGGCGGTCGTCAATTACGAGATGCCCCTGGGCCTGCATCATCTCTTCGGCGGCACGCATTACGGCCCCATGCCCTGGGACCGCCTGGGCCGCCCCGACTGGACGCCGGCCTATTACCACCAGGCCGACGCCGAGGGCATCGGTTTCGACCGCACGCGCAGCGGATCGGGCAACGTGGACCAGTACAACGAGCCGCTCGCTTCCCTGTACAACAACGTCAAGACCTGTCCGGAGAATCTCCTGCTGTGGTTCCACCACCTGCCCTGGGATTACGTGCTCTCTTCGGGCCGCACGCTCTGGGACGAGATCTGCCTGCACTACGACAAGGGCATCGCCCAGGTGGAGGCTTTCCAGAAGACCTGGGCGGGCCTGAGGCGTTATGTCAGCCCGGTGCTTTGGGCGGAAGCGGCGGCCAAGCTCGACATCCAGAAACATGACGCGCAGTGGTGGCGCGACGCCTGCGTGGGCTATTTCCAGCAGTTCTCCGCCCGGCCGCTGCCCGCGGACGTACGGCCGTTCACGCAACCCATAGACTCGCTGATCTACCGCCAGATCCAGTCCGACCGGCTCGGGATGCCGCTCCATGACAGGGACCACCGTCCGATTATCCTGCCGCCCATGCAGCACGCACTATGAACAAGTTATTGATATCCCTAACCTTGGCCGCGGCGCTGGGCGCCGTCGCGCAGGCCCGGTCCTTCGACCGGGTCACCACCTGGGCCACGGCCCTTCAGGTGGTGGAGCCCCACAACATCCCGCCCGAGCCCGGGCTCGCGGGCAACTCCCTGCGGCAGATCGTCCAGATCTCCATCGGAGGCAAGGACCTCCAGCTCCGCCTGTCCAACTACTATACCGACACGGAGACGGAGATCCTCGGCGTGGAGATCGCCCGGGCGAAGACGATGGGCTCGGGTCCCGAGATCGACGAAGCCTCGACCGTGGAGCTGACCTTCGACGGGCAGCGCTCCTTCTCGATGATGCCCGGCGTGGACGTGGTCTCCGATCCGGTCAGGTTCAAGACCGCCGACCGGGAGAACCTCGCGATCACGATCCACTACGGCAAGATCTCCACGGACAAGATGACCGGCCATCCCGGCTCCCGCACCACCTCCTGGATCGCGACGGGCAACACGACGGACTTCTCCGCGCCCGCGGCGCGCACCGACCACTGGTACACCGTCAGCGCCATCGACGTGAAGCCGCGACGCAGGAAAGCCGCGGCGGTCGCCGTGCTCGGCGACTCCATTACGGACGGCCGCGGCACGACGACCAACGGCCAGGACCGCTGGACCGACCAGCTCTCCCGTTCGCTGCTGAAGGACCGCCGCACGCGCCATCTGGCGGTGCTGAACTTCGGCCTGGGCGGCAACTGCGTGCTGCGCGGCGGCCTGGGCCCGACGGGCCTCTCGCGCTACAGGCACGACCTGCTGCAGGTCTGCGGGGTCAGGTACATCATCCTCTTCGAGGGGACCAACGACCTGGGCGGCAGTCAGGACGCGTTGCAGACCGCAAACGGCATCCAGGCCGCCTGGACGCAGATCGCACAGGACGCCCACGAGCGGGGGATCAAGGTCTTCGGCGCCACGGTCACGCCCTTCAAGGGAAACGGCTATTATTCGGAAGACCACGAGCGCGGGCGGCAGCAGCTCAACGACTGGATCCGCAGCAGCGGCGTCTTTGACGGGGTGATCGACTTCGACCGCCTGGTCGCCGACCCGCAGGATCCGGTCCGCCTGGACCCGGCCTATCTCTACGAGAACGACTGGCTGCACCTCAACGCCCAAGGCTACGAGGTGATGGGGCGCGGCATCGACCGGAGACTGTTCTACTGATCGTCCTTCCCGGACCCGCAGTCATCCGGGGAGATCACATCTCGACGCTGAACACCAGCGACACGTTGTGCCGCTCCATCGGAAGCTCCTGCCCGGCGAAAGCCGCGTAGGAGCTTCCGCCGTTGTAGTTGTAGGACACCCCGATGCGGGTGGGGTACGGGATCCACAGGAGGTTGCCCAGGACGGCGGCCAGGTCGGCGCCGACGCTGAACAGGCTGCCTTGCTGCGAGGGCGAGCGGAACGCCGACCAGTCTCCGTGCAGGGTGAGCTCGAAATTGCGCAGATACGCGGCGGGCCCCAGCACGGCCCGGTCCACCGGGATCAGCGGCATGACATAATCCACCGAGCCCTTGAACTGGCTGGAATAGCCGGCGAGGCGGCTGCTGACGGCCGGATCGAAGCCGCGCGGCGCGGTCCTGGCGAGGACTTCGCTGAAGGTTCCGCTGTCGAAGCGCTTCGCCAGCAAGGCGGTCCAGCGCAGGCCGTGCGTCTCGTGCAGGCCGGGAAGGTATCCGTAAAGGAAACCATAGGCGGAGGGCGCCATAAGCCGGGTCGTCCGGCGCCGGGCCCAGCCGGCTTCGGCGCCGATGCCGAGACGGGGATATACCCGCGAAGCGGGCGTGCGCTGCATCACGTAGCCGCGCAGGCTGAGGGCGATGCGCTGCATGGAGGCGCCGCTCTCGTCGAGGTCGTTGCTCAGCACGAAGGTCGCCGTGGGGATGACGCCGCGCAGCCAGCCCCCGGAACTGAAATTCCAGGGAATATACGTGCGGATGTGTCCCGACACGGACGGCACGCCGCGCCCCTCGTGTACGAGGGAAATGCGGTCCTCCTCTTTTTTGACCGAATACAGCCAGGCGTCGCGGCCGCCGGCGTCCAGGCCGGCTTCGATGACGGGATAGAGTCCGGTGTAGGTGAAACTGGCGTGGGCGGAATGCCGCCAGCCCTCCTCCGACGGGGCCGCCAGGTAGCCGGCCTGGCCCCAGGCCGTCCCGAGGGTGTTCTGGAAAAAGACGGTCGCACCCAGCCCGGCATCCTGCATGATGGAAGCCAGGGAGAGATCTTCGACGGAGTCGAATTTGAAATAGACGGGCAGCCAGGAATGGACGCGGAAGAGGTGGGCGAGCTTGTTGTAGGGACGGGGTTCACCGAGTTCGACCGGAGCCTCCCAGTCGGGCTGCCGGGGCTCGCCCGCCGCCAGCTCCTCCGCGAAGGGATAGCGCGGCAGCACGGAAAAGTCGGCCGGCTCCGGACGCAGGTCGGAGAGCGCCGTCCCCCGCACGAGCCGCCCCTCGCTCTGCAGGGAAACGTAGAACAGGGTGTCCCGGACGATTTCGAAAGCGGAAGCGCCGAAGCGCGTGGTGGTCAGGCGCTCCACGCCGCCGCTTCCGGGCCGGAGGGCATACAGTTCATTGACCCCGGACAGGTCGCAGGTGAACATCAGACGCCCGTCGGAGGCCCAGAGCTCTTTGATGTTGACGGGCCGGGGAGGGAGCACGGGCGAAAAGTCCGACACGCGGTACAGTCCCGTCCCCTCCCGGGTAATCGCGCTCGCATACAGTTCCCCGTCCACCCAGACGGTCTCCACCACCTGCATCCCGTCGGGGGCGGTCCAGTGCTGCAGTTCGCCGCCGCCGTCCGCGTCCAGCAGGACCACGCGGCTGCTGCCGTCCACGGGATATTCGGTCACGGAAAGCCGCGGGGCGTCCGGTTCGGGAACCGGATGGTAGTAGCGCGTCCGGCGGGTCAGCTGCCGCTGCCGCGTGCCGTCGTAGCTGCGCAGCACCGACCAGGACCGCAGCGGCCAGCGGGCGTCGCTGACCACCTCGCTCCAGTACAGGCGGTCCGTCGTGCTGCTGTAGCGGGGGCGCGAGAGGTTGGAGCCCAGCAGGGCGAGCGGCCGTTCCGCCCCGTCGGGGGCGATCTTTACGAGCCGGGCGGGGCGGGTGATGCCGCTGCGTACGGCGAAGAGTCCGTCGCCCGCATCCGTGAGGCCCGTATATTCGGCGAAACGGCGCGGGACGGGGCTGACGGTGGTCTCGGGCAGGAACGGGCCGCGCGCCGCCTCGTCGGCTGCCCAGCTCCGCTGCAGGCTGTCGCAGACGGCGGAGAAGGCGTCCCGGAAACGCAGGCCGGTGGCTTCCCGGACGGTCTTGTTCCAGTTGGAGAAGGCCACGCCGCCATGGTCGGCGATGCGCCGGTAGAAACGTTCGCTCAGGTCCGGGACGTCGAACAGTGCCCGGATCCCGCCGACGGCGAGATATCCCGCCCGGTAGTAATCGGGGGTGTAGTAGCGCTGGGAGCCGTAGCGCCAGCGCCAGTAGTCGCGGCAGTCGCCGGCGGCGAAGCTCACGCGATAATATTCGAGGAAGTCGGCCGTCCGCCCGCGTCCGGCGGGAGTCAGTGCCGTCTCCGTCACCACGGCGTCACCCTCGAGGAAGGCCGGGCCGCCATAGACGGCGCACAGGCCGCCGGCCGCCAGTTCCCCGCCCAGCACGCGCAGCCAGCGGAAAGGCTTCGCCGCCCCCGCCTGCATCTGCGCCACATGGCGGGATTCGTGGACGGCGAGCATGGTCACCCAGGGAGTCGAATCGAAGACGAAGGCGTCCGGGGTGGTCAGCAGCTCGAGGCGGCGCGGCGTCCAGGTGACCTGTCCATTGGAATAGGCGGAGGCGGCGTGCAGCACGACGGGCATCCGGCTGCGGTAGGCATCGTTCGGACGGAAGCCGATGCTGCCCCCCACGGGCGTGGCCGCCTGTTCCAGGGCCACGGCATACACCCGCGCCAGGGAATCCAGTCCCCGGGGATAGATGACTTGGTAGGTGGGCGTGTCGAGGCTGTTCCAGCGGAGCCCGCTCGGATCGGCGCCCATCGTATAGAACTGGGCGCGCGCCGGATGCGCCAGGCCCAACAGGACCGGCAGCAGGACGGCTATGGCGCGCAGGCGTCTCATCAGAACACAAAAATACGGTTTTTTTGCTATCTTTACACCTTTGGATGAAGCTTCCGGCGCTCATATCGCTGCTCGCGCTCTGCGCGCTGCTGCCCGCCTGCCGCGGGCGGTCGGGCGCGCCGGCCGCGGAGCAGCCGCTCCGGGCCTTCCCGCGCCTGGAGATCCCGGCGGTGTACGTGGATCAGCGGGATCGGCAGGAGTACCTGCTGGACCACTTCTGGGATGCCTTTTTCGCCGGTGACGGCCGCAGTGACGAGACGGCCGTGCTGGGCGTGGCGGAGGAAGAGGTGGAAAAGCAGGTGGCCACATATATCCAGCTGCTGGAGATGATTCCGCTGCCGGAGGCGCAGCGGAAGATGAAGCATTTCTTCTCCCAGGTGGAGACCCGGCATGCCGCCGACACGTCCCGGCACGTGTACCTGCTGATGGAGCAGATCGTCGTGCGCTACCTCTACGACCCCAACTCCCCGGTACGCAACGAAGACCTCTACCTCCCCTATGTGGAAGGGCTCGCGACCTCGCCCTACACCCGGGAAGAGGTGCGGCCCGGCTATGAATACGAGCGGCGCATGTGTTCCCTGGCGCCGGTCGGTTCCGTGGCCCCGGACTTCCGTTTCACGGACGCCCGCGGCCGCACCCGCAACCTGCACGGCGTGCGCGCAGGCGCCACCCTGCTGTTTTTCAGCAACCCCGGCTGCTACGCCTGCCTGGAGATCATCGACACCCTGAAGGGCCTCCCCGGCATGGATGAATGGATCCGCCGCGGTGATTTTGCGGTGGTCAACGTCTATATCGACGAGGACCTCGACGCCTGGCGGGCGTACGAACCCAACTACCCGCGCAACTGGCTGTGCGGCTACGACCCCGACGGGATCGTCCGCGCGGACCGGTTGTACAACGTCCGTGCGATCCCGTCGCTGTACCTGCTGGACCGCGACAAGCGGGTCCTGCTCAAGGACGCCCCCACGGAGCGCGTCGTTTCCTGGATACAAGAAAATCTCAAACCATAATTCATCATGACGATCAAAAGAAAACTTTGGGGCAGGACCCCGGACGGCAAGGCCATTTTCAAGTATATCCTGACCAACGGGAGCGGCGCTTCCGTGGTGCTGGGCAGCGTGGGCGCGGCCATCGTGTCCGTCAACGTCCCCGACAGGGACGGCAAGCTGGGCGACGTGGTGCTCGGCTACGGCAGGCCGGAGAGCTATTTCGCCGACGGCCCGTGCCTGGGCAAGTGCCCGGGGCGCTTCGCCAACCGCATCGCCAAAGGGAAATTCTCCCTGGACGGCAAAGCGTACACGCTCCCGGTCAACAACGGGCCGAACCATCTCCACGGCGGCCCCGGCGGCTTCCAGAACCAGGTGTGGGACTCCCGCAAGCACAAGGGCGGCGTGGAGTTCAAATACGTCTCGCAGGACGGCGAGATGGGCTATCCCGGCAAGCTCGTGGTCGTGGCGCGTTATGAGTGGAGCGAGGAGAACGAGCTCCGGCTCACGTTCAGCGCCAAGAGCGATGCGAAGACGGTGGTCAACCTGACCAACCACGCCTACTTCAACCTCAACGGCGGCGGCTCCGTCCTCCGGCAGTATCTCAAGCTCAACTGCTCCGAGTATCTCCCCACCGACTCCACGCTCATTCCGCTGGGCGGGAGCGAACCCGTGGCCGGCACCCCGATGGACTTCCTGAACGGCAAGACGCTGGGCCGCGACATCAAAAAGGACTTCCCGGCCCTGAACTACGGCAAGGGCTACGACGCCTGCTGGCTGATCGACGGCTACCGGCCCGGCCAGCTCCAGGAGGCTGCCGAGCTGTGGTCCAAGCGCAGCGGACGCACCTTGAAAGTCTATACGACCCAGCCGGGCATCCAGGTCTACACCGGCAACTGGCTGGACGGCTGTCCTGCCGGCAAGCGCGGCCGCATCTACCACGACTACGAAGGCGTGGCGCTGGAGTGCCAGCACTTCCCGGACAGCCCCAACCGCAAGGAGTATCCCAGCACCGTGCTCAAGCCGGGCAAGACCTTCCACGAAGCCATCATCTTCGCCTTCGGCGTCATAGAATAATGAAACAGTACCTCGACCTGCTGCAAGAGATCATGGACCGCGGGGTGGTGAAGCACGACCGCACCGGGGTGGGCACGAAGAGCATCTTCGGCCACCAGATGCGTTTCGACCTGTCGGAAGGCTTCCCCCTGCTGACCACGAAGAAAGTCCACCTCAAGTCCATTATTTACGAACTTCTCTGGTTCATCGCCGGGGACACCAACGTCAAGTACCTCCAGGACCACAAAGTGACCATCTGGGACGAATGGGCCGACGAGAACGGGGACCTGGGCCCCGTTTACGGCCACCAGTGGCGCAGCTGGCCCGCCCCCGACGGACGGAGCATCGACCAGCTCTCGCAGGTCATCGACACCATCCGCCGCAATCCGGATTCCAGGCGCATGATCGTCAGCGCCTGGAATCCCGGCGAGGTGGACCGCATGGCGCTGCCGCCCTGCCACTGTCTGTTCCAGTTCTACGTGGCCGACGGGAGGCTCTCCTGCCAGCTCTACCAGCGCAGCGCCGACACCTTCCTCGGCGTGCCGTTCAACATCGCGTCCTACGCCCTGCTGACGATGATGATCGCCCAGAGCTGCGGCCTGCAGCCGGGCGATTTCGTCCACACCACGGGCGACACGCACATCTATCTGAACCATTTCGACCAGGTGCGCGAGCAGTTGTCCCGCGAGCCCCGTCCCCTGCCGGTGATGAAACTCAACCCGGAGGTGAAGAGCATATTTGATTTTAATTACGGGGACTTTACGCTGGAGGGTTACGATCCCTGGCCGGCGATCAAGGCCCCCGTTGCCGTGTGATTATGGAGAAATGTCTGATCGTGGCCGTAGCCGACAACTGGGCTATCGGCGTGAAAGGAGATCTGCCCTGGCACATTTCCGAGGATTTGAAGTATTTCAAGAGAATGACCAAAGGTCTTCCCGTCATCATGGGACGGACCACCTACTTCTCCCTGCCGTTCCGGCCCCTCAAGGGCCGCAAGAACATCGTCCTCAACCTTGGAGGGGATCCCATCCCGGACGACGTCGTGTGCGTGAACTCCTTCGAGGAGGCTTATGCGGCGGCAGAACCGGCGCCGCGCTGCTTCGTGATGGGAGGCGCGTCGGTGTACAGACAGGCCCTCGACTCGATGGACAGGCTGTATATTACGCACGTTCATACGATAATTTCGGATGCCGACGTTTATTTTCCGGAGATAAATTCCGATATTTGGCAAGTGGAAGCCCGCTCGGGAGCCCTGACGGATCCCGAATCCGGGCTCGAGTATGAGTTTGTGACCTACATCAGGCGGTAGGAAATTCGACGGCAGGATCCGTCGGAGCTATAACAGTTGGTAGTGTATGGTGTCGAAGAAGCGTGAACACTTTGGCGGCCGCGTGGCCGTGATCCTGGCGATGGCGGGCTCCGCCATCGGTCTTGGCAACATCTGGCGTTTTCCCTATATGGTGGGCGAGCACGGCGGTGCCGTGTTCATCATCATCTATGTGCTGTCCACGCTCCTGATCTCGCTGCCGGTCTTCCTGGCCGAGGTGATGATCGGCCGGCGCAGCCACACCAACGCCCGGGACGCCTTTGCGCGCCTGTCGCGCCAGCATCCCTTCTGGAAGACGGCGGGCTATCTCACGATTCTCATCCCCATGCTGATCTCCTCCTACTACAGCGTGATCGGCGGCTGGTCGCTGGAGTATCTTTTCAAGTCCTGCGGTTTTGCCTTCTCGGGCATGGCGCCGGAAGCCGCCAGCACCCTGTTCGGCAGCTTCGTGTCCTCGACCTGGACGCCGGTGCTGATGCATCTGCTGTTCTTCGCCGCCACGGTGGGCATCGTGGCGGGCGGGGTGCGCTCCGGCATCGAGAAGTTCAGCAAGATCATCCTCCCGGTGCTCTTCGTGCTGATCGTGCTGATCCTGATCTATTCCGTCAGCCTGCCGGGTGCGGGTGCGGGCGTCCGCTACCTGATGCATCCGGACTGGAGCCAGCTCACCCCGCGCACGTTCGCCTATGCCATGGGACAGAGCTTTTTCTCGCTTTCGCTCGGCATGGGTGCGATCATCACCTACGGGTCCTATGTGAACAAGAAGGAGAACATCCTTGTCACGAGCACCGGGACGGCGGTGTTTGACCTGCTTTTCGCGATCCTGGCGGGCTTCGCCATCATGCCGGCGGTGTTCGCCGCCGGGATCGAGCCGGGAGCGTGTCCGGGGCTGATTTTCCAGAGTATCCCGTACGTGTTCGCCAAAATGGGCGCAACGCTGCCCGTGCTCAGCGGGATTGTCTCGATCGTCTTTTTCCTGGCGGTGATCGTCGCCGCGATGACTTCGTCCATCTCGCTGGTGGAGGTGGGGGTGTCGTTCCTGATGGAGCGTGCCCGCCTGTCGCGCGTCAAGGCCTGCCTGCTGATCTTTGCGCTCTGCGGCGGGGTCGGCGTGCTGTGTTCGCTTTCTTTCGGGCCGCTCGCCGGCGTCAAGATTGCCGGGATGGCCATCTTCGACCTGCTGGACTGGGTGTGCTCCAACATCCTGCTGCTCGTGATGGCGCTGCTGGCCGTGGCTTTCGTGGGCTGGATCCTTCCGCGCCGCGTGGTGCACGACGAGTTCACCAGCCATCAGCTCTATCCCTTCAACGACCGCATCTTCCCGCTGGTGTATTTCCTGCTCAAGTGGGTGGCGCCGATCGCCGTCGTGATCATCTTCTTCACCAATTTCATCCTGTAGGCCATGGAGCGCAGGAGAGAATTGTTCGGCGGCCGGTCCGCCGCCATCCTGGCCCTGGCGGGCTCCGCCATCGGGCTGGGCAATATCTGGCGTTTCCCCTACATGGTGGGGCAGATGGGCGGCGCCGCCTTCATCATCCTGTATCTGGCCTCCTGCCTGCTGCTGTCGCTGCCGATCTTCCTCGCGGAAGCCATCATCGGGCACCGCACGCACGCCGGCACCATCGGGGCGATGGAACAGCTGGCACCCGGCACGAAGTGGAAATGGCTGGGACTGCTGACCGTGCTCTCGCCGATGGTCATCCTGTCCTACTACAGCGTCGTGGGCGGCTGGTCAATCGATTATCTCTGGCGCTCGCTGACCGTGGGATTCCACGTCGACGAAGTGGGAGCCGTGTCTTCCGCTTTCGGCGCCTTCATCTCCAAACCCTGGGGACCGCTGGTCTGCCACACCCTCTTCCTGGGCGCTTGCGCCGGGATCGTCTCTGCCGGCATCAAGTCCGGCATCGAACGCTTCAACAAGATCACGATGCCGCTGCTGTTCGTGCTGATCGTGCTCATCATGGTCTATTCGATCAGCCTGCCGGGCGCGGGAGCCGGGGTGGATTACCTGCTGAAGCCGGATTTCAGCAAGATCACGCCGTCGGCCATCGCTGCTGCCATGGGACAGAGTTTCTTCTCCCTGTCGCTGGGCGTCGGGACCATTCTGACCTATTCCTCCTACATTCACAGGAAGGAAAACATTCTTGTTACCGGTGCGGGGACCGTCTTTTTCGACCTGCTCTTCGCGCTGATCGCCGGCTTCGCGATCATGCCCGCCGTCTTCGCCGCGGGGATCGAGCCGGGGGCCGGGCCGGGCCTGATCTTCGAGACGCTGCCCTTCATTTTTGCGAAAATGGGCACCACAGTGCCCTGGGTGAGCTCCGTGGTGGCCGTGCTCTTCTTTGTAACAATTGTGTTCGCGGCCTTTACCTCCGCCATTTCGATGTTCGAAGTGGGGGTGGCGTACCTCGTGGAGCAAAAGGGCCTGTCGCGCCGGCGTGCCACGCTCCTCATTTTCGCCGTGACCTGGCTGCTTGGCGCGCTTTGCTCTCTCTCCTTCGGACCGCTGTCCGGGGTCAAGATCTTCGGCCGGACCATCTTCAATTTCTGCGATTTCCTCACGTCCAACTTCCTGATGACCTTCGGCGGCCTGCTGTTTGTCATCTTCGTGGGCTGGAAGATGGACAAGGCCGCCGTACGCGACGAATTCACCCACGGCGGCACGGCCCGTTTCAACGGCGCGGTCTTCGACGTCTTCTGGTTCCTGCTCCGCTACATCGCCCCGCCGGCCATCGTCGTCATTTTCCTGACGAATTTCGTGGCGTGATTCTTTTCTCCGTACTTGCAACGTAAGCGCGCCGGAAACCATCTTTAAGACATGAGAAAGGGATTTGTAATCATGCTGATGGCGTCGTGCCTGTGCGCGTCCGCCTGTGACTGGCTTCCCGGCGGGGAGGATCCCCAGGATCCGATGCCCCCGGCCGTGCCCATCGAACTGACCAAGGCGGATGCCGGCATCCGCGATGCTTCCAATGCCGCTGGACTGGACATTTTCCGCCGGCTGTACGCCGTGCGGAAGGGCCAGGACGTGTCGTTCTCGCCGCTGAGCCTTTCGCTCGCTTTCGCCATGGTGGCCGAAGGCGCAGAGGGGGCCACGTACACCCAGATCGCGGAGGCGCTCGGCTGGGGTGCCGTGACCCGGGAAGAACTGGGCGCCTTCTACAAGAAGATGATCGAAGGCCTGGTCAAGGCCGACCCGCAGGTGAGCTTCACCAGCAGCAACTCCTTCTGGGCCGCCGCCGACCTGGTCCTGAACGACCCGTACAGGAAACTGCTGTCCGAATGCTTCGGCGCGGAGAGCTATGCGGTGGACTTCACCGCCGCCGCCACGCTGTCCAGGATCAACGAATGGTGCTCCGACAAGACGGACGGCAAGATCCCGCAGATGCTGCAGGATCTGGATCCCGACACCCGCCTGATGCTGATCAACGCCCTGCTCTACAAGGCCCCCTGGGCCAAGGAGTGGACCGTGGAGAACGGCCGGGTTTTCAAGACGGAAAACGGCACCGCCGTCAAAAAGGACTACCTCTACGCAAACCGGGAGTATCCGTACGCGGAGCTGCCGGACTGCCAGGCCATTTCCCTGCCGTACGGCAACGGGGCCTACGAGATGGTGGTCTTCCTGCCGAAAGACGGCAAGACGGTCGCCGACATCCTGCCCACGGTGGCGGAACATGGCGGCAATCTGGTGCTTTCCCCCAATCCGGCGGAGGTGTATCTGCCGAAGTTCAGCACGGAATACTCGACGGAGGGAGCCCTGATCCCCATCCTGAAGGAGATGGGCATGACGCTGCCTTTCTCGAACGGCGCGGACTTCTCCGGAATCAGCGTGGGCGAGGCGCTGAAGATCAGCCAGGTGCTTCAGAAAGTCAAGATCGACGTCACGGAAAAGGGGACGGAATTCGCCGCCGTGACGGTGATCGGCCTGATGAAGGCGACGGCGGTGGGGAACCCGCTCAAGCCTGTGGTTTTCGACGCCGACCACCCCTTCGTGTACCTGATCCGCGAGACCAGCACCGACACGGTCCTGCTCGTCGGCTCCCTGACGAAATAGAATCTTTTTTGTATCTTTGTCTTTCAAGCAAAACCATGGCAAAGAAAGGCGAAGATACCCCGATGCTGAAGCATTATTTCAGCATCAAGGCGCAGCACCCCGAGGCGATCCTGCTATATCGCGTCGGGGACTTCTACGAGACCTATTCCGACGACGCCGTGCTCGCCAGCAAAGTGCTCGGACTCGTGCTCACACGCCGTTCCAACGGCGAAAAGGGGGATACGCCGATGGCGGGATTCCCGCACCATGCCATCGAGGGATATCTGCAGAAACTCGTCCGGGCGGGCTACAAGGTCGCCGTCTGCGACCAGCTCGAAGACCCTGCGCTCGTGAAGAACAAGCTCGTCAAGCGCGGCATCACGGAAATCCTCACCCCGGGCATCGCCTTCGGCGAAGGGATGCTGGACCAGAAGGAGCACAACTACCTCGCCGGCCTGACCTTCGAGGGGCAGAGCTGCGGCGCCGCCTTCCTGGACGTGTCCACCGGGACCTTCCAGGTGGCCCAGGGCTCGATCGACTACATCGGCACCCTGCTGAGCTCGCTCCGACCGCGCGAGCTGGTCGTCCAGCGCGATGTGCTGCGCGCCGTCAGGGAGCGTTTCGGGGACTACTATATCACCGGGCTGGACGAGTGGGCTTTCGTGCAGGACGCCGCCGTGGAGCGGCTCTGCAAACAGCTGAAGGTAAAATCCTTGAAAGGATTCGCCATCGACGGTTTCCCGCTCGCGGTCTGTTCCGCCGGCGCCTTGCTGGTCTATCTGGAACAGACGGAGCATGCGGGCCTCGGGAACATCTGCTCGATCAGCCGCATCGACGAGGAGAAGTTCGTCTGGATGGACAAGTTCACCTTCCGCAACCTCGAGATCTTCCAGAGCAACGCCGGGCGCGAGGGGGTGGCGCTGGTTGATGTGATCGACCGCTGCTGCACCCCGATGGGCGCCCGCCTGCTGCGCCAGTGGCTGGCCATGCCGGTGATGGACATCAAGGAGCTGGAGGCCCGCTACGACGTGGTGCAGCTGCTCCATGACAACGAGGAAATGCTCGAAGAGCTGCGGGGCTGCCTGAGCGAAGTGGGCGACCTGGAGCGCATCATCTCCCGGGCCGCCACGGGCAAGATCCTCCCGCGGGAGGTCCGCCAGCTGGGACGCTCACTGGGCCGGATGAACCCCATCCGCGAACTGTGCGGCGGCTCCGGCTGCGCCGCCCTCGACAAGCTCATCGGTGCCCTTCGCAACACCGACAAACTGCTCGCCCGCATCAGCTCGACCCTCGCGGAAGACGCCTCCCAGCTGGGCAGGGGCGACGTGATCGCGCCCGGCGTGGACAGGCAGCTGGACGAGCTGCGCGCCATCTCGCACGGCGGCAAGGAATACCTCTTGCAGATGCAGCAGCGCGAGAGCGAACGCACCGGCATCACTTCCCTCAAGATCAGCTACAACAACGTCTTCGGCTACTATATCGAAGTCCGCAACACCTTCCGGGACAAGGTCCCGCCGGAGTGGATCCGCAAGCAGACCCTGGTGTCCGCGGAGCGCTACATCACCCCGGAGCTGAAGGACTATGAAGAGAAGATCCTCGGGGCGGAAGCCGCCATCTACGAGATCGAGAGCCGCCTGTACGGGCAGCTCGTGGAGCAGGTGCAGGCGGCGATCCGCGACATCCAGGAGAACTGCCGGCTGCTCTCCCGGCTCGACGTCCTGCAGGGCTTCGCCCGCCAGGCCATCGACCGCGCCTACTGCCGCCCCGTTGTGGACAAGAGCCTCGCGCTGGACATCAAGGCCGGACGGCATCCCGTCATCGAGACCCTCATGCCCGTGGGCGAAGAGTATGTCCCCAACGACATCCGGATGGACAGCAAGGGGGAACAGATCATCATCCTGACCGGCCCCAACATGGCCGGCAAGTCGGCCCTGCTGCGCCAGACGGCGCTCATCGTGCTGCTGGCCCAGGTGGGATCCTTCGTGCCCGCCACGGCGGCCCGGATCGGCTTTTTCGACAAGATTTTCACGCGCGTCGGCGCGACGGACAACATCTCCCGCGGCGAATCCACCTTCATGGTCGAGATGCTCGAGACCTCGATGATCATGCACAACCTCAGCGCCCGTTCGCTGGTGCTGCTCGACGAGATCGGACGCGGTACCTCCACCTACGACGGCATGTCCATCGCCCGCGCCCTGGTGGAATACATCCACACCGCCGGCAAGGGCGCCAAGACCCTCTTCGCGACGCACTACCACGAGCTCAACGACCTCGAGGGGCAGTACCCCCGCGTCAAGAATTACCACATCGCGGTCAAGGAGGAGGGCAAGAACGTCATTTTCCTGCGCAAGCTCATGCCCGGCGGCGTGGCCCACAGTTTCGGTATCCACGTGGCGCGCCTCGCGGGCATGCCGCGCGAGGTGATCGAGTCGGCGGAAAAGACGCTGCGCGACCTGGAGCGGCGCGAGAAGCACGCCAGTGCCATGGCGATGGAAGACGACGGCTCCGTGCAGCTCTCCTTCTTCCAGCTGGACGATCCCACGCTGGCCTCGCTGAAGGAGAAGCTCGAAGCCGCCGACCTCAACAACATGACGCCCCTGCAGGCCTTCGACCTGCTGCGCTCGCTGAAGAGCGAACTCGGTCTATAAAAAATCCCGGGTCAAGCCCGGGATTCCGTTTTTATTCGTTTACGATGTATTTCGAGGGGACCTCGGCGACGGGACCCTTCTTGCCCGTGAGGATGGCGATGATCTTGTTGGCGACATCGCTGTTCTCCTGGACGCAGCTGAAGTCTTTCGAGCGGGGTCCGTAGGCGAACAGCGGCACCATCATCGGGCTGTGGCCGCGGGAGGCAAATCCGGTGAAGACGTATCCGTCGGCGGGTTCTCCCCGGAGGAGGGTGGTGGCTCCGGTCTCGTGGTCGGCGCTGATGATCACCAGCGTGTGGCCGTCGCGCTCGGCGAAGCGGACCGCAGCCTCCACGGCCTTGTCGAAGTCGAGTGTTTCCCGGATGGTATAGGCCGTGTTGTTGGCATGCTCGCCATGATCGATATGGGCACCCTCGACCATCAGGAAGAATCCTTTCTTGGAGCGGGCGGCCAGATACTCGATGGCGTTCGTGGTGTTTGCGGGCAGATAGTCGCCGCGGCCGTCCCCCGTGGTCTTGGGCAGATAGAGCAGTCTCTTTGAGCCCGCGACGGCGGGATCGGCGGGGTCATAGACCACGGAGAACTCCTTGCGGATAGCCTCCTGCGTGCTCAGCGGCATGCTTTCGTAGACGGACTGCGAGCCGGCGGAGGCATAGGTCAGGCAGCTGGCCGGCAGGTCGGCCCAGATGCCTTCCTTGGCGTTGCGGGCGTCCTGGTGGGCGAAGAAGGCGGCCGGGGTGGCGCCGTTGAGGTCGTCCGTGGAGAGGACGCCGCAGGCGTAGCCCAGCGGGGCGAGGATCTCAGGGATGTTGGTGAGATCCTTCTTTTCCGGATCCCGGCCGAGATAGCCGTTGTTGGTCTTGCGGCCCGTGGCGTAGGCGGTGCCGGACGCGGCGGAGTCCGTGGTGAAGTTGTCCGCGGACTGCGTGCGGACGTAGCCGAAGGTGCGCAGGTTGGTCATCGTGAGACGGCCGCCATTGGCGAACATGCCGGCGTTGACGGCGCCGTGGCCCATGCCGTCACCGATAAGCAGGATGACGTTGCGGACCTTGGCGTTCGTGCCGTCCACCTTGAAGTTCGGCGTGTAGGTGCTCTGCTGCGTGGCGTAGAATTCGCCGGTGAAGGCCCGGGCTTCCTTGGGGGCTTCCGGGTTTTCCTGCGACTGCTGGGCCGAAAGGCTGAGCGACGCGCAGAGGGTCGCGAAAAGAATCAGTGTTTTTTTCATGGGAAGGAAGTTTATTTAATCCATATTTCGTCGATGAAGATGAAGCCCGGACTGCCGGCTCCGGGGTGCCAGTCCGGGATGGTACCGATGTTTTTCGCGAACACCTTGACATAGCGCGCGGACAGGTCCGCCGGGACTTCGCAGTCCCAGATACGGACTTCGTAGTCCCGCTCGTCCATGGTATTGTCCACGCGGGCGACCTTCGTATAATGCTCGCCGTCCGGGGACACGGAGAATTCCACATAGCTGGGCATCCAGATCCAGGAGCGGGCGTCCTGGCAGAAGCCCGCGCCGAGTTGCGTCAGGGGGCGCTCCTCGCGCAGGTCCACCACGGCCTCGAAGTCCGTGTCCTGGTAGCCCTGCCAGCCGCCGGTGCGCCAGTTCAGGCTGCCCCGGAAGCCGTCGATCAGCCCCTCGTCGCCGCCGGCGGTATATTGCCGGCTGTAGCGGGCGTGGATCTGGATGTCGCGGTCTCGGAAGATCTGGTGCACGGCGCTGCGGGTGATGAAGCTGCGCCGCCGCCCGATTTGGGAATAGGCCTCCATCCGGCAGGCCTCATGCACGGTGAAGGGCCCTTCATAGCGCCGGAAGGCGCCGTCGCCGATGCGGTAGAAGAGCTCCCCTTCGCCCTTGAGGGAGACCCGGAGCGAATCGATAAAGATGTCGTTCGCCATTTCGAAGGCCGGGTTGGTGACGATGGTCTTGGGGATGCGGGTGAGCGCCCCTTCGGCCCGTTCAGGAAGACCGAGTCCCGGGGTGACGGGGTAGCGGCCGAGGGCGCTGAGCACATACCAGGCGGACATCTGCCCGCAGTCTTCGTTGCCACAGAGCCCGTCGGGGGCAGAGGAGTAAAGCGTCTCGAGGATCTGCTCCACGCGCGCCTGCCGCTTGTCGGGGCGTCCTGCGAAATCATACAGAAAGGCCACGTGGTGGCTGGGCTCGTTGCCCTGGGCGTATTGTCCGATGGTGCCGGTGATGTCCGCCTGCGTGCGGCCGGTATTCCCTTCTTCGGCCGCGAACATGTCGTCCAGGCGCGCCTCCAGGGCTTCCGGCCCGCCGAGGGCGTCGATGAGTCCCGCGATGTCCTGCGGGACGAACAGGCTGTACTGCCAGGAATTGGCTTCGGTGTAGTGGTTGTTGACCTCGCGCGGGTCGAAGGGGGTGAGCCAGCGGCCGTTGAGGCGGGCGCGCATGAAGCCCGTCTCCGGGTCAAAGACGTTGCGCCAGTACTGTGCGGAGGTCATATATTCTTCATAGACGTCCTGCCGGCCAAGGTATTTCGCCACCTGGGCCGTGCACCAGTCGTCATAGGCGTATTCGAGGGTCTTGGACACGCTTTCGTGCTCGTCGTCGGCGAGCACCAGTCCGTTGGCGCGGAAGCTGGCCATGCCGAATTCCGGGCGCCTGGACGAGACCAGCAGGGCCTCCAGCGCCTTCTCGACATCGAAATCGGTGAAGCCGCGCGCCAGGGCGTCGGCGATCACGGGCGCGGCGTTGTAGCCGATCATGCAGTCCGTCTCATATCCCGCCAGCTCCCAGACCGGGAGCTTGCCGCCCTCTTCGTAGATGGACAGGAAACTCTTCAGGAAATCATAGCTCCGTCCCGGCTCGAGCTCCCACAGGAGCGGGTGCTCGCCGCGGAAGGTGTCCCAGAGGGAGAAGACCGTATAGCGCTCCCAGCCCTCCGCGCGATGCACCTGGCGGTCCATGCCGCGGTATTCGCCGTTGGCGTCGGAATACAGGGAGGGGTGGATGCCCGTGTGGTAGAGCGCGGTGTAGAAGCGGCGCCGGTGCTCTTCGTCGGTCCAGGGACATTCGAGCTTGCCCAGATAGGCCTCCCAGGCGGCGTCGGTGGCCGCGCGCTGCGCTTCAAACGAAGCGGGATACTCCGCCAGCAGGTTCTGCCGGGCGTTCTCCTCCGACACGGAGGAAATGCCTACGCGCACCGTGACCGTCCGCGTTTTGCGCGCGAAAGAGAAGGTGGCGCTTTTGCCGTCGCGCGCCTTCTTGCAGCGGGCCGGAGCGGAGAATTCCATCCAGAAATAGACGTCCTGCCCGCGTGCCCAGCTGCTGGACTGCCGCCAGCCGCTGCAACCGTCCCTGCGCGGGGTGATGCGCCAGGCGTCCAGCGGATCGCGGTGCGTCAGGTCCAGGGTGATCTGCGGCTTCGCCCCGGCGGGGAAGGTGTATTCGTGCACCCCGGTCCGCCGGCCCGCGGTGAGCCGCGCAAGCACCCGAGGCCCGTCCAGGAACACCTCGTAGTAGCCGGGAGACGCCTTTTCCTTTTCGTGCGAGAACGCAGAAGGCTGCCCGCCCGGCATCAGCAGGATGTCGCAGAGGTCGTCGCAGCCGGTGCCGGACAGATGCGTATGGGAGAATCCGTAGATGACGCTGTCGCTGTAATGGTAGCCGCTGCAGCCGTCCCAGTCGCCTGCTTTCGGGCGCGTGTCCGGGCTGAGCTGCACCATCCCGAAGGGGGCCACGGCCCCGGGGAAGGTATGCCCGTGCGCATCCGTGCCGACCATGGGATTGACCAGGGAGGTCAGGCCGGACAGGAGGAAGGACAAAAGCAGGGACGTCATACCAAAAGGGTTCAAAGGATTACAAAGTTAAAAAATTAGCTGGATTTTTAATTATAAAATAAGTCGCTATCTTTGTGGAGAATCGTACTGACCACATGCGACTCCGCCTCTCTCTCCTGCTGCTGCTCCCGCTGGCGCTTTCCTGCGGGCGTGGTACGATGCGGCTTTCTTCTTCCCCATATCCCCCTCAGGACTCCCCGGCGAGCCGTGAAGCCCGTTCTCCGGGACGAACATCCCTCAAGGCAGACAGACAATTGTCCAAAGAGCTGGAAGAGTTGGACCGGATCATCGCCGAGCGTCCCATCAGGGAACGGTCAAAATGGGATCGGATGAATTCTCTCAAGAGTTCTTATCGCGTGGCCCGTACGTACGAAGACCGGATGGCCCTGGCCCGGAGCCTGGTCGATGAATACGTCCCTTACAATTTCGATTCGACCCTCGTGTGGCTTGCTGAATGCCGGCGGATAGCGGAACAGGCGCATCGGCGGGATGGGATTGCCTGGGCGGACATCCGCAAGGGCGAAATCCTGGCCGGTGCAGGCTATTATATGGAGTCATACCGGACTCTGAGCGAAATCGTGGATCCGGCGGCGCTCCCGGAAGACATCCGAACGTTATACTATTTCGCGCTATACCGGCTTTCCGATAATGTCACGGAGAACTCTCTGGGCGGGTCGGAAACGCTTTTACTGCAGTCCCGGCAGGCCTATATCGACTCCTTGCTGGTGCTGTACCGTCCCGGTTCTCCCGAGTGGGAGTCGATGCAGGTCATCCGTCTGCTGCATGCCGGCATGTTCCGGGAAGCGCGCGAGAACAATGCCGTGCTGCGGGAGACACTCGGTCCGGACTCGCACGACTATGCCAAAGCGTGTTACTGGGAGTCCGTCCTCTGTGACTCCCTGGGCCTGGCCCGGGAGAAACTCTTGTGGGAAATCGCATCTGCCAAGGCGGACTTCCAGAATGCCGTCAGGGATTATGCGTCCCTGAACATGGTCGCCAATGACTTGATGGATATTGATATCACGCACAGTTTCCGCTATATCCAGACAGCCCTGTATGATGCTGTCTTTTACAATGCCAAACTGCGTCCCTGGCAGATCTCGCGTCATCTGGTCCCGATCCAGGCCACCTACGAGGCGCGGTTCATCAAGGCTCACCGGAGGATCCAGGCCTATTCCTGGATTCTGTCCCTGTTTGTCCTTTTGCTTGTGTTGGGCCTGATGCTTGTAAACCGCATCAATGTGCGCCTGCTCCGGTCCAAAAGCAAGGTGGATGAGCTCAACCGGCAACTGCAGCTCGCCAATACCGACATCTCCCGGTCGAATGCAGAACTGCAGGAGTCCAATAGCATCAAGGAGCGGTATATTGGCCTGTTCCTGTCTCAGCTCTCTGACAATATCGACAAGGTCAAGTCTCTTCAGTCCCAAGTAATCAAACAGTTGAGCTATGGTAATGCCGGGGCTCTCCTCAAGGAAATGCGTGCCTCGACGGCGGTCGAGCAAGAGACCGACGCGTTCTATGACACGTTTGATACGACCTTCCTTGCCATGTTCCCGGACTTCGTCGCCCAGTTCAATGATCTGCTTGAGGAGCCGGCGCGGATCGTTTTGAAGAAGGGGGAAAAATTGAATACAGAACTGCGGATTTTTGCCCTGATGCGTCTGGGCATCGAGGATTCCAATGCCATCGCCGGCCTGCTCAAATACTCCGTCCGGACCATTTACAATTATAAGGTCAAGATTCGCAACGCCGCCCGCGTGCCCCGCGAAGAATTCGATGAAATGATCCGGAAAATCGGATAATGTTAAATCTGCGGGCAGTACTTTTTCTTGTTTTTAATATTTTTTAACAAACTCAGGTTCAGTTTGTTAAATTCTTTTACCAGGTACTTCCTGGTACTTTCTCGGTACCGAATTCCGGCACCGTGTTTTTTTTCTGCAATTTTGTTGTGGAAAAATACCCACACGGATAATAATTATAACTAATTCAAGTCTAATCTGCCTATGGATTAAACCCCAACCCACACTCAACAATCACCGGCCGGCCGGCCGGAAAAACCAAATTCTACCATATCAGTCTAACAAACAAAATCAATGAGACATTATTTACAGCTTATTTTTGCTGCCGTAATCATGCTCTTTGCGTCGGTCGCTTTTGCATCGGCACAAAACAGGATTACTGCCCGAGGTGTGATTCTCGACGCCAACGGAGAAGCCGTCATCGGTGCCTCCGTGCTTGAGAAAGGCAACCAGACCAATGGTGTCATGGCGGACCTGGACGGTTCTTTCACTCTCACCGTTCCTTCCGGGGCCACGCTCGTGATTTCCTCGATCGGCTATGTCACCCAGGAAGTTGTCGCAGCCTCCAATCTGCGCATCGTTCTTCAGGATGATGCCGAGATGCTTGAAGATGTCGTCGTCGTCGGTTATGGTGTCCAGCGCAAGGAGTCCCTGACCGGAGCGGTCACGGCCATCACGTCCGAGGACATTGAAACGACAAAATCAGAAAACTTTATCAACAACCTGCAGGGTAAGATGCCCGGTCTGTTGATCCGCCAGAAGACCGGTGAGCCGGGTACTTTCGACAACATGATCTCCATCCGCGGCTACGGCACCCCGCTCGTCGTTATCGACGGTGTTACCCGCAACGGCACCGAAGACCTCTCCCAATTGGCTTCCGAGGATATTGAGAGCGTTTCCATCCTGAAGGATGCATCCGCCGCCATTTACGGTCTGAATGCAGCGAACGGCGTCATCATCGTGACCACCAAACAAGGTAAGAACGAGCGTGCGCGTGTGAGTTACAACAACACCCTCGGTTTCAAGAACCCGACCGGATTCGAGCGCACCACCGATGCTCTCTCGTACTACGAACTGAAGAACGAGATGGACCGCAATGTCGGCAAGACTCCGTCCTACTCCGAAGAATTCCTCGCCAAGTATCGCAGCGGCCAGGCCGGCTACACCGACCATGACTGGCTGGATATGTACATGAAGGAATATGCCTTCCAGCAGAACCACAACCTGACCGTCCGTGGCGGCTCCGAGACCGCCCGCTACTTCGTGTCCCTCGGTTACAACGAGGACAACGGCCTGCTCCGCAGCGGCATCCAGTACTTCAAGCGCTACAACTTCCGCACAAACCTCACCGCAGACCTGACCAAGAACCTGCAGCTCGCCGTCAATATCAACGGTCGCTGGACGGAGCAGCGCCAGCCGCGCGAGGACTTCATGTGGACCTACAAGACCCTGCTCGTCAATGAGCGCGGCGTCGGTCCGTTCGCCATTGATGCCAATGGCAATGAGATCCCCGGTCATTACTCCTACATCCAGCCGGAAGGCAAGAACGCCGCTGCCCTGGTGGATCCGGAGGCCGACGGTTACCGCCGGACCCGCAGCCTGAACTACCAGACCAGCATGGAGCTCCGCTACACAGCTCCGTTCCTGCAGGGCCTGACCCTTTCTGCGATGGTGTCCTATGACGGATCCAACACCAACTACGACTCCCTGCAGAAGTCCTACCAGCTCTACGATTACTACACGGATGCCAAATCTTCCGTCTTCGGCAGTGACAGCTACTCCAACACGCTTCGTCTCTACCAAAAGATTTACGGTCGCGTCCAGGCGAACTACACCAAGAAGATCCAGGATCACACGATCACCGCGACCCTTGTCGGTGAGGCTTCCGCCACCCGGAACGACAACCTCTCCGGCGGCCGGCAGTATGCGGGCCTGTACACCCATGACATCATTGACATGGGAAACAGCTCCACCGCATCCAACAGCGGCTCCCGCAGTTTCTCCCGCCTGGCCGCTTACCTGGGCCGTCTGAATTATGACTACAAGGGCAAGTACCTCCTCGAGGCTGTCGCCCGTTACGACGGATCCTATCGCTACGCTCCCGCCAAGCGCTGGGCCTTCTTCCCGTCCGTGTCCGCCGGCTGGCGCGTCAGCGAAGAACCTTGGATGAAGTCCCTGGTCCCGGCACTCAACAACCTCAAGCTCCGTGTTTCCTACGGCAAGAGCGGCATGGATACCGGCAGCGCCTGGCAATATATCCGCGCATACTCCGCTTCCGCCAATGACGGTTACACCTTTGACGGCACGTCCCTGACCCCGGGCATGACCGCCCCCGGCGTGGTGAATGACAACCTGACCTGGGTCACGTCCATCATTTCCAACCTCGGTGTTGACTTCGAGCTCTGGAGAGGAAAACTCGGCGGTACCGCCGAACTCTTCCAGCGCAAGAACGAGGGAACCCTCGGCAATTCGCTGGCCGTCATTCCGAATACCTTCGGTGCGTCTTTCCCGCAGGAGAACCTCTATTCCAACAAGAACTTCGGTTTCGAGCTGTCCCTGTACCACACCAACCAGGTCAACCGCGATTTCAGCTATACGCTTTCCGGCAACTTTACCTACGCCCGCAACATGAACCTGCATGTTACGAACAACGAGCCGACTTCCCAGTTCAATACCTGGACGAGCCGTACCGAGAACCGCTATCAGGGTTATACCTGGTTCTTCGATTATGATGGACAGTTCACCGATATTGCGGAATACGAGACCGCCCCGCTGTATGGCGGCGCCAACGGCAATTCCCTGATGCTTCCGGGCTCCTATCGCCTGGTTGACCTCAACGGCGACGGCAGGATCAGCAACGATGACCGCCGTGTCCAGAAGTGGAACCGCGGTACCAACCCGCCCATCCAGTACGGCTTCAACGTGACGCTCAACTACAAGCAGTTTGATCTGAGTATGAACTGGCAGGGTGCTTCCGGCTACTATGTTCAGTACTCCAACAACGACATCTGGGGCTATGGCCGTTATCCTTCGACCTACGCGAAGTTCCAGGATCGCTGGCATACCGCCAACGTGACGGATGATCCGTTCAATCCGGCTACCAATTGGGTCAGCGGCTTCTATCCGGCCTTGAAGACCTATGGCCATGCCGGTACTTATGATATGGGCAACAACGGCGGCACGGGCAACACCATGATCGACATCTGGAACCCGGATGCCACCTATCTGCGACTGAAGACCCTCGAGCTCGGCTATACCGTTCCGAAGACGGTGCTCAGCCATATCGGTATCAGCAGCGCCCGCATCTACCTCAACGGATTCAACCTCCTCACCTTCTGCAACAAACTGCTCAAGCAGGCTGACCCGGAGCGTGAAGAGCGCGACTGGAGCGCCGGTCTGGCCTATCCGCTGATGCGTTCTTATAACATTGGTGTCAATATCACATTCTAAAGAAGGAAGAACAATGAAAAAGATATTCTATCCGATTGTTTCGCTCATCGCAGTTCTCGGCCTTGCCGGCTGTACGGACTGGCTTGAGCAGGAGTCCCTCACCAAGGTCTCCGAAAACGTGCTGACGTCTTCCGAAGGTGGCATCATGCAGCTTGTTGCCAAGATGTACAACATCACGCCAATGGAAGACTTCCGCTATCGTCCGAATGTTGGTTACCATCAATATGACTGGGCCGGTGGTGCCGGTGACATGCAGATGGTCGACATGTATACGATGTACTCCTGCCGTTCCGACGGCTTCGGGATCAATTTCACGACGAATCATTGGTCCACGTATTATACGAACATCCGTCAGGTCAACCTCTTCCTCGAGACGATCAGCAAGGCCGAGGCAGACGGAGTCATCTCCGCGGATGCTGCCAAGCGTTACGCAGCGGAGGGCTACTTCACCCGCGCCTATATCTATCTGTCCCTCGCTCGCCGCTACGGTGGTGTGCCGGTCATCGACCGGGTCCAGGACGGAGACTATATCCCGGGTGGCGACGGATCCGAACTGCTGGTCCCCCGCTCCACGGAGAAGGCGACCTGGGAATTCATCCTCGCCGACTGCGACAAAGCAGCCGCTGGTCTTCCGGCAAGTGTCACGGATTATCGCGCGACCAAGTGGGCCGCCCTTGCCCTGAAAGCCCGTGCTGCCCTGTACGCTGCATCCATCGCGAAATACAGCGACAAGTACACCATGGCGGGAGAAGCTGTCAGCCAGGGGCTGGTCAGCATGAGCGCCAGCGATGCCAATGCATTCTACGAGCAGTGCATCAGCGCTTGCGAGCAGATCATCAACAACTCCGGCAAGAAGCTTATGGGTGGCAACCAGGCCGACCCGGCCAAAGCAGCCGAAGTCTATCAGAACATCTTCATGCATCCGGAGAGCGCCGGCGACGAAGTTATCTTCAGCCGCGCCTACCTCGATGGCACCGTCCTCTGGGGCCAGGGCCATTGCATGGATATCTATTTCAGCCCCGCGCAGAAGAATCCGGGCTTCCACAAGTACGCCCGCTGGAGCGTTACCGCTGACCTCGTCGATCTCTATGAGGACTATACGGACGACGGCACCGGCAAGAGTGCCCCGATCAAGACCCGCACCGACGGGAATGAGACATCTGTCTTCCGCAATGTCAATGACAACGCCGACGTTGCCACGACCGGTTTCATCGAGTACGACAATGTGACGGACCCGTTCAAGGACAAAGACGCCCGCTTGCGTGCCAGCGTCATCACCCCCGGTTCGACCTATGCAGGTCAGGTGATCACCATCCAGGGCGGTATGATCAAGACCGACGGAAAGCCCTACATCTATCAGAAGACCACGGAGGAAGTCGGCGGCGTGACCTACCATTCTTATGGCGGTGAAGCCAAGGCTATCGACTACTCCGGCTTTGACGGAGCCGGCGGAGATTCCGATAACTGCTCCATCACCACCACCGGCTTCTCCGTCCGCAAATTCCTCGCGGAGGACAACATGCCGGCCGGTATTCAGGCTTCTTCCACTACGACGTGGATCGACATGCGTCTCGCAGAGGTTTATCTCAACTATGCCGAGGCGGTCGTCGAGTCCGGCAAAGGTGACAAGACCAAGGCTGCCCAGTACCTCAATGACCTCCGCCACCGTGCGGCCCACCAGGACGACATTCCGCTGACGCTGGAGAACGTCCTGAAAGAGCGTAAGGTCGAGCTCTTCGGAGAAGGCCAGCTCTATTGGGACAGCATGCGCCGTCGCGAAATGCACGAGATCTGGAACAGCTCCTCCCGCCACGGCATCATGCCGCTTCTCGACCTGCGCAGTGGCAGTCCGAAGTATGTCTTCGTTCGCATCAACCAGAAGAATGACGAGACCTCCCCGCGTACGTTCGACCAGCAATCCTACTATCTGTCCATTCCTGGCAGAGATGTCAACAAACTGGTCAACAACCCGGGTTATTAACAGTTAATCTTTTGACAGCATGAAAAAAGCATTGTTACTCGCAGCGAGCGTCCTCTTCCTGTTGACCTCCTGCAAACTTGATAACTACGAAGGCCCGAATGCCAGAGTCTTTGGCCGGATCCTCGATGCCAAGACCGGCGAACTCGTCGGGACCGACATCCAGCAGGGATCCCAGCTGATGGTCTATGAGCAGGGCTATGCCGCCGCCGAGACCCATTCCAACGGTCAGACCTGGGTCATCCAGAACACCGGCGAGTATCGCAACAACCTGGTTTTTGCCGCACGTTATGAAGTCATCTTCCAGAATGGCAATTTCTATGGTTTCACCGACTTCATGGATGTGAAGACGGGAGACAATGAGATAGACTGGAAGGTTACCCCTTACCTGCGGGTCAAGGATTGCACCATCGACAAGAGCGGCAACACCGTCACGGCGAAATTCAAGCTCGAGGGCGGCAAGGGAGACGAGACGGTCTCCGAGGTGCGTCTCTTCGCTTTCTCCGACATATGGGTCGGCAACTATGTCAAGTTCGCCCTCACGGGGGGAACGGATGTGCAGAAGCCGAACGAAGTCGTGGATCCGACCAAAGAGTATACCCTGACCATAGATGTGAGCCAGAACAGTTCGTTCTTCAAGTACACGGGTAAAAACTATTACTTCCGTGTAGGTGCCAAGGCCAGCGTGCCCGGCGCGGGAACGATCCGCCACAACTATTCTGAACTGAAGAAGATCGCCTTCTGATAAACACCTTTTGTCAAGCGGGCCCATCCCTGTGAGGGGTCCGCTTGATTTTCTTTTTTATATTTCAAGGTGTAATGTCATCTTGAGCCGCCGCTTTGTCCTGTCCATAAAACCACCATGCGTAAAATCATCAGTATTCTCACCCTCGTGCTGGTCGCCGCATCTTCTGTCTTCGCTGCGAAACAGCCGGTTTCCCACTCCGTCTATACCCTTCGGCCCGAGGACCCCGAAGCGGTGTACTTCACTCCTGAAAGCTACGGGTTCAAGGCGGATGGCAAGTCTGACGTCACGGAAGCCTTGCAACGGGCCATAAATGATGTTAAGATCAAATATGCTTTCGGTATCCTCTATCTTCCGGAAGGAGAATACCGGATCACGAAGACCGTCACCATCCCCTCCAACGTGCGGGTGATCGGTTACGGAAAGAAGCGCCCTGTCATCTATCTGGCAGACAAGACGCCCGGCTACCAGACCGAGCGCAATTATATGATTTGGTTCACGGGTGGACTTGCGCGGGAAGGCCAGCGCCCGTCCGACGCCGGAGCCGGTACGTTCTACAGCGCCATCTCCAACGTGGACATCCGCATCGGCAAGGGCAATCCGCAGGCCGTCGGTATCCAGAGCCATTTTGCCCAGCACAGCTTCCTCAGCCATATCGATTTCGTCCTGGCCGATGACGCATTGGCCGGCATCTGGAACCTCGGTAACGAGGTGGAGGACCTGCGTTTCTTCGGCGGGCAGTACGGCATCATTTCCAGCCGTCCGTCCCCGAGCTGGCCGGTCATGGTGGTGGACACCTATTTTGAAGGCCAGAAGAAAGCGGCGGTCCTGGGCAAGGACCTCGGCGCCGCGTTCGTGGGGATGCATGTCAAGAACGTTCCCGTCGCCTATGAGTGCGACGACAACACACGCGATATCGTCTACATCGAGCGCGCCCTCTTCGAGAACGTGTCGGACGCCGCCGTCAAGATCGCCGTCGAGGGCATCGCAACGAACCTGATCAACCTCCAGGACGTGACTTGCAGCAATGTCCCGGTGGCCGTATATTACAAGCCCAGCCGGAAAGCCGTGCGCGGCACGGGCAAAGCCTACAACATCAAGTCTTTCACATATGGCATCACATATGACGCCGCCGATGCGGAGCCTTCCATCCGGGAAGTCTGCGAGATCAATCCCGTCGCCAAGGCCCCAACGTCCGTGGCAAAGGACCTGCGTCCCCTGCCCGGCATGGAGACCTGGGTCAGCGTCCGCGACTACGGCGCTGTGGGTGACGGCGTCACCGACGACACGGCCGCCTTCGAAAAGGCCATCGCAGAGAATGAGGTAATCTACGTTCCGACGGGCTGGTACCGCCTGACCCATACCCTGAAGATGGGTCCGAACACCAAGCTCATCGGTCTGCACACATATGCTTCCCAGTTCGTCCTGACGGAGAGTGAGCCGGCATTCAGCGGCTTCGGCGCTCCCGTCCCCATGGTCGAGTCCTATCCGGGAGGTGACAACATCCTGAACGGCATCGGCATCTTCTCCGGCGCCTATAACTACCGCGCAGTCGGCCTGAAATGGCAATCCGGCGCAGATTCCTATATCAATGACGTGAAGTTCGTCGGCGGCCACGGTACACTGCGCAAGCCGGTGCCCGTGGATCCGAATGCCCAGCCCGCTGTCCGTGCAGGTTCCGGCTCCATGCGGGGATTCTTCCGTGCGCCGAGCTCCCCGACAGCCCCGGTGTATGTCCAGGGCAAGGACCAGGCCTGGGACAACCAGTACTGGAGCCTCTGGATCACCAATGGTGGCGGCGGCACCATCAAGGACGTATGGTCGGCCGACACCTATGCCGCGGCCGGTTTGTACATCAGCGAGACGCAGACACCGGGCCGCATCTATGCCATGTCCCTGGAGCACCACGTCCGCAGCGAGGCCCGCATGACCAATGTCGCCAACTGGAAAATCTATTGCCTGCAGTTCGAGGAAGAGGGGACCGAGGGCCCCGACTGTCTCAACATGGAGATGAGCGGCTGCCGCGACATCACCTTCTGCAACCTTTGGATGTACCGCGTGATCCGCGTTCAGACCCCGAAGCATTGGGGCTTCCGCATCTGGGACAGCAAGGACATCATGGTCAACAACATGACCAGCTATACGCAGATCGTCCCCATCCTGGAGACTCCGCTGTATGATGTCAACAAGGACATCCCCGTGCCGACCTGGAACATCGTCCGGCTGAACCTGACCGGACAGGAGGCGTCCCGCCGCGCTGCTCCGACCCGGCTTTACGAGCCGGTCCGGCTGGCAGACGGGTTCGAACTCGCCGCCGGCGCCACATCCGACAGCAAGGGCAATGTCTATTTCAGCGAGCATCGCCAGAAGAAGGTTTACAAATGGAACGCCGATTCCGGCAAACTGACCTTCGTGGCAGACTTTCCCTGGAAACCGCTTGCCCTGGCGACGGACACGCAGGACAACCTGCTCGCCATCGTCCGTTATGACCCGCAGCCCGGCTATATGATCGATGGCAAGCAGGAGACCGTCCCCGTCCTCGCAGACGACAACCCGGACTATAGCGGGTGGGGCAACGGCGGCTGGACCGTCCGTGTCTGGTCCATCGACCCGGACAAGGGTGAAAGCTCCTTCACGGCCCTTCCGCTGGTGAAGTCCTCTTCGCTGAGCGGCCTGCAGCGTGTCTGGCATCCCGGCGCCCGCCGCCGTCCGGACTTCACGAAGATTGCCGAGAACATGCCGGAGTACAGCTATCTCGCCACGGATGGCAAGACCTCCATCCCGGAGACCTTCGACCTTTTCCGTTGCAGTGCCGTCTTCCCGGTCCGTCCCGGCCAGGCCCAGGATGTCTATGTGGGGGATGAGCTGAACAAGACTTCCGTGGCTTTCTCCGTCAATGCCGACGGAACGCTCCGGCGGAAGGGCATCTTCGCCCCGTTCTCGCAGTACTGCACCATCGCGGATGCCGCCGGCAACGTGTACATCGCCGACGGTGACGTGGCCATCTTTGACAAGGACGGCAAGCCGGTCCGCCGCATCCACATGGAGGACCGTCCGATCTCGCTGACCTTTGGAGGAAAGAACGCCGAATTGCTTTTTATCACGACATCCCGCGGCCTTTATGCCGCCCGTATCAAATAGTTTTGATTGTATTCCATGAAGAGAATCTTCACACTGTTGCTGATCTGTCTGCTTCCGGTCCTGAGCGCCCGGGCCGTGCAGCAGAAGTCAGTCTATACCCAGAAACCCGATGACCCGGGGGCCCTTTTCTTCACGCCGGAGAATTTCCCCGGCATCACCGCCGACGGCAAGACCGACGTTTCTGTCGCCCTTCAGGCGGCCATCAACCGGGTCAAGACCGAACAATCCTTCGGTATCCTTTTCATTCCCGAAGGAAAATACCGCATCAGCCGCACCATCTACATCCCGGGTGCCGTCCGGGTGATCGGCTATGGAAAGAACCGACCGGAGTTCATCCTTTCGAAGAATTCGCCGGGATTTGCGGAGGAGCATCCCGGCGACAAGGGCAGGAGCAAATATATGTTCTGGTTCACCGGCGGGATCGTTTCGGACGAGAGCCGCGTGGGGGATGCCGGTGCCGGCACCTTCTACAGCTGCATGTCGAACGTGAACATCCGCATCGAGGACGGCAACCCGCACGCAGTTGCCCTGCGCACCCACTTCGCCCAGCACAGTTTCGTCAGCTACATGACGATCAACATCGGCAAGGGCAAGGCTGGCCTCTTCGATCTCGGCAACGAACTGGAGAATGTCGCCTTTATCGGCGGAGAATATGGCATCTTTTCGACCAAGGCCTCCCCGGGCTGGCAGGTCATGATGGCGGACTGTTACTTTGAAGGCCAGCGCAAGGCCGCCATTTATGCCCAGGAGGCGGGGTTGGCCATCGTCAACCTCCAGGCAAAGAACGTCCCGACGGTCTATGAGATCCAGGAAGGCTATTGTGACCGCGTGTTCATGGAGAATTGCCGCTTCGAGAACGTTTCCGGTCCGGCCATCGTGATCGCCGTCGAGAACAATGCCAATACTGACGTAACCCTGCGCGACATCGTCTGCAGCAAGGTCCCGGTCCTGGTGAGTTATCCTCGCACGGGCGAACAGACAAAGGTCACCGACAAGACGTACTGTGTCAAGTCCTTCAACCACGGCCTGCAGATGGCCTCCCTGACGGACACGCCGGCTTACCGGACCGACATGGACATCGTCCCGCTCGCCAAGCTCCCTGCCGTCCTGCAGAACGACATTCCGCAGCTCCCGGGCATGGAGACCTGGGTCAATGTCCGGGACTACGGCGCCCGGGGCGACGGACAGACCGACGACACCCAGGCTATCCGCCGCGCCATGGCCGCCGGCGACAATGTCTATTTCCCGACCGGCTGGTACATCGTGTCCGAAACCGTCAAGATGGGCCCGGAGACCAAGTTCATCGGTCTGCATCCGTTTGCTACGCAGCTGAAGCTTCTCGAGAGCACCCCTGCCTTCAGTTCTTTCGGCGCCCCGGCCGCTCTCCTCGAGTCTTCCGAGGGCGGACAGAATTTCCTGAACGGCATCGGCATCAACACCGGTGCATTCAACTACCGCGCGGTCGGTGTCAAGTGGATGGCCGGCGCTGACTCCTACATGAATGACGTCAAGTATGTCGGCGGCCACGGCACCATGCGCCGCCCCACCCCGGCACCGCAGGGAGCTCCTGTCCAGCAGAACCGCAGCCGGGGAGGTGCGCCGCAGGTCAGCACACCGGACAATCCTGTGCGCGCACAGGGTTTTGACAATGCCTGGGACAACCAGCACTGGAGTCTCTGGGTCAATCGTGGCGGCGGCACGTTCAAGGATATCTGGACGGCCAACACCTATGCGAGCAACGGACTGCTCGTGACCGATACGGACGTCCCGACGCGCATCTATGCGATGAGCGTCGAGCACCATGTCCGCAGCGAAGTCCGCATGCGCAATGTCTCCAATTGGAAAATCTACTGCATGCAGACAGAGGAAGAGAGTGTCGAGAGCCGGGAATGCCAGCCGTTCGAGCTGGATGATTGCAGCGACATCACCTTCGCCGAGCTGTACATGTTCCGCGTTATCCGCTTCAACTGGCCGTACCACAGTTCCGTGCGCATGCGCGGCTGCCGCAACGTCGAATTCCTGAATGTCCACAACTTCGGCCAGGTCAAGTATTCCAACGATATTCCCATCTACGACCAGGCCAAGGAAATCGAAGTCAGGCCGTGGGAGTTTGCCCGCCTGTTGGTGACCGGCGACGAAGCTTCGACCTTTGCCGGGACCAGCAATTCCGGAACGGCCGTCCGGATTGCCGCCGACCTGGAATTTGCCGAAGGCGCCGCCCATGACAGCAAGGGAAACCTCTACTTCTGCGACCACCGGCTCCGCCGCGTCTGGCAGTGGTCCCCTGAGAAGGGACTCAAACTGCTGGCCGACTTCCCCTGGAAGCCGAACAATGTCGCCGTTGACACGCATGACAATGTCATCGTGACCTTCCGATATGACCGCCAGCCCGGGTTTGCCGCCGATCCAGTCTCCGTCGAGACCCTGCCTGATGCCTCCGGTTCCTCCTTCAGCGGCTGGGGCAACTCAGGCTTCGCAACCCTCGCCTATGCCATTGATCCAAAGGATCCGGAGAACAGCATACGCCTGCTCGACCTGGTCCCGATGGGCAGTGTGACCAACGTAGCGAAGGCTCTCTATCCGTCCAACCGCTGGCGCGACTACCACGACTTTTGGACGAACGTGATCTATCGTCCGGAGAAGTGCTTCGTCGCCCCGGATGGGCGCACCATCATCCCCCAGCAGTATGACCTGGTCCGCAGTACTTCGCTGATCGAGGCCATCCCGGGAGGACGTGTCTTCCTGTCCGATGACTATGACCGGCGGGTCATCTCGGCCGCCGTGGCCGCTGACGGCTCCCTGTCCGATCCGAAACTATTCGTCGAGCGCGGTGAGTTCGGCGTGGCCACGGATGCGGCAGGCAACGTCTATGTCGCCGACGGCGAAGTTCTGGTCTATGGCCCGGACGGCGCCTACAAACGTACCATCCGCGTTCCCGAACGCCCGGCTTCCCTGACCGTCATCGGCAGCAAACTTTTTATCACCGCCCGCAGCGGTGTATATGTCCATGAAATCTAAAACCCTATAACCAATAAATCATTCACATAAATGAACAAGCATTTGTTTCTGCCAATCCTTTGTGCAGGCGTCCTCGTTCTGGGACTCTCCAGGCCGGCTTCCGCCCAGCTGAAGGTGACGGAGGGCACGGAAACCATTCCGACTTATGTGCCCACCGCCCCGAATCCGATGCCGCGTTTTTACGAAGGAGCCAATCATCAGGGCGTTCAGCGCCGCATGTATCCTTACGCCTTCGACAATGGTCTGACCACCAATAAACAGGATGTCGATTACGACATGGTCTTCGTTGAGAATGATTATGTCCGTATGGCCATCGCCCCCCAGCAGGGCGGTCGCATCTACTATGCCTACGACAAGACCAACGGCTACAACTGGTTCTACCACAACGCCGTCGTCAAGCCGTCACTGATCGGCATGGTCGGCAACTGGCGTTCCGGTTCCCTTGCCTGGGGCTATCCGCACCACCATGGCCCGACCACGGTGGAGAACATGGAATACCGGATCGAGAAGCATGATGACGGCAGCCAGACTGTGTGGATCAATTCCCAGGAGCGGCTTCAGCGTGCCAACGTGCTGATTGGTTACACGGTCTGGCCGGACGCATCCCTCGTCGAGATGACCATTGTCCCGCGCAACCCGACGGAAGTGACCAATTCTTTCCTGTTTTGGGCGAACCCGGCTGTCCGCTGCGACGAGAACTACCAGGTTATCTTCCCGCCGAGCGTGAAATATGTCACCTATCACGGCAAGAACAGCATGACCTCCTGGCCGATCGCGGACAGCTATTTCAACCGTCACGACTACACCGGCCTCGACATCAGCCGCTGGGAGAACACGGAGACGTCCGTATCTTTTTTCTCCTGGGATCCGCGCGAGGATTACTTCGGGGGATATGACCACGGCCTGAAGGCAGGCACAGCCTGGGTTGGCAACCACTATGTCTGTCCCGGTATGAAGTATTGGGCCGACGGCAACAATCCGAGCGGCCTGAAGACCAACGAGGGCCTGACGGATGATTCCGGCCGCTATATTGAACTGATGGCCGGTTTCTACACCGACAACCAGCCGGACTACAGCTGGCTGCAGCCGTATGAGACCAAGCTCGGAACGATGGTCTGGTTCCCGATCCGTGACCTGGACGGCCTTATTTATGCCAACCGTGACGGCGCGATGAACTATTTCTTGAACGGGAACAAACTGGATGTCCGCCTCAATACCACCCGTGCCCACAAAGCCGCCCGTCTCAGCGTCGAGGCTTCCGGCAAGGAGGTCTTCAGCCGGACGCTCTCCATCAGCCCGGCTGAGCCGCAAAAGGTGGACGTGACCCTTCCGGCCGGTACGGGCGAGCAGGATCTGGCCATTCTCCTGTATGGCGGGAACGGGGAGGTCCTCCTCCGTTATGCGCCGGCGGAGCACCCGGAGCCGGACTATGACCGTCCCGAACCGTTGACTGCATACCAGCAGCCCACCGAAATCGGCAGCGTCGAAGAACTCTATCTGACCGGCCTGCGCATCGACCAGTTCCATAGCACGATGGATCCGATGCCTTATTTCGAGGAGGCCCTTCGCCGTGATCCGGGCAATGCCCAGGTCAATAACCAGCTCGGTCTGATGGCCTATAAGGACCAGAACTGGGAGAAGGCGGAAGCCTATTTCCGAAAAGCCGTGGAGCGCGTCACCATGCGCTACACCCGGCCGCGCGACTGCGAATCCCTGTACTATCTCGGCCTGACCCTCCGCCAGCTCGGACGCATTGAAGAGGCCTACGACATGCTCTACAGGGCATCCTGGGACGCTGACTGGCACACCGCCTCCTATCTCCAGCTCGCGCAGATCGACTGCGGACGCGGAGACTGGGAGACCGCCCTGGACCACATCGACCGCAGTATCTCGACCAACACCGAGAACCTGGTAGGGTTGAATCTCAAGGGATACATCCTGCGCAAAATGGGACGGAGCGCCGAAGCCGCCGCCTTCCTGCAGGATGTCCTTGACAAGCACAAGATTGACCATATGGCCATGAATGAGCTGTGCCTGCTTGGCCGCGGAGACCGTGCCGAGCTCGACAGATGGATGAGGGACGATGTCCAGGCCTACCTCGAACTCGCTTCGGCCTATATCATGGCCGGTGCTTATCCCGAGGCCTCATCCGTCATGCAGCGCATCGCTGACAAGGGCTGCACCTATCCGATGGCGTTCTATGCCCTCGGCTACTGCGCCGAAATGAACGGAGACAGCTCTGCTGCCGCCTCCTGGTACAAGAAGGGCTCGCAGGCCCCGTATGACTATTGCTACCCGTTCCGTCCGGAGGAGGCCGTGATGCTGCGGCACGCCATCGCCGCCGATCCCGCCGACGCCAGGGCACCGTACTACCTGGGCAACCTCCGCTATGAGCACATGCCCGAGGAGGCCATCGCTCTCTGGGAGAAGGCCCGCGACCTGGATCCTTCCTTCTACATCGTGCACCGCAACCTCGCCCTGGCTTACAGGGATATCGGCAGGGACTACCCGAAAGCCCTGGAGAGCATCCGCAAGGCAGTGGCCTGCAACGCCAACGACCCGCGGCTGCTGTTTGAGACGGATGTCATCAACGACCTCAACGGTCTCTCTGCAAAGCAGAAATACGACTTCCTCATCGCCAATCGCAAGACGGCGGTTAAGCACTACGAGACGCTCCTCCGCCTGATTACCCGCGCCGTGGAGAACGGCAACTATGACGAAGCCCTCAACCTGCTGGACAACAATGATATAGTTGAGTCTGAAGGCGCCCGTGAGAAGCAGTCCGACTATCTCAACAGCTACGCGCTGAAGGCTTGGGACCTGCTTCGCAAAAACCGGGGCAGACAGGCCACCGAAGTTATGCAGAAAGCCCTCGACTATCCGGTCGGTCTGTATGGCCGCGCCCAGTTCTCCCAGCTTTATTACCTGGCCGGCCTCGCCCGCCAGAAGGCCGGAGACGCCGCCGGTGCGAAGGCCTTCTTCGAGAAAGCCGTCAACGATGTCGAGCGCGGCTCCGGTGCGGACCGCCAGTATGAATACTGGACCGGCCTTGCCCAGCAGGCTCTCGGTGACGACGCCGCTGCCCGGGAGACCTTCCGCGGCATGACCGCATCGGCCAATGACGGCAATGTCATCAACGGCCAGTTCGGTGGCCGCGTCACGAACACCGCCCGCCAGGCGCAGAACGAGATGACCGCCGGTCTCGGCTTCCTCGGCCTCGGCGACAAGGCCCAGGCGAAAGCCCACCTGAGTCAGGCTCTGCAGCTTAATTCCGGCAACATCTGGGCGAAGAAAATGCTTGAAACCATTAAATGACATTCACTATGAAACGAATCATCTCCGCAACCGCGGCTGCCGCCCTCCTGCTGCTTGCCGCATGCGGCCCGAAGACGGCCAGATTCACCTTCGACGGATCCAAGGAAATGTCCGGGACCAAATTTGCCCTGAAGGAGATCAACCCGGACCTGCCCGCCGACTGGGACGACTACAACTTTGTCGTCCTCGAGTACAAGATCGGGACCGCCCAGCGCTTCCAGCTCGGTTTTACCACCGACTGGGGCTACAACGAACTCCGGGTGATGTCCTATGTCCCGAATGCCTGGAACAAGCTGGCCATTCCGCTGAAATACTTCACGGAGCTGCCGGATCCCGCGCATGACCTCGCGGCGACCTTCAACCACGCCCGCTACACGGGCTGGATCAACCTGGGTGGCAAACGCGGCCCGATGCACGGCGTCGACTCCGTCGGCGTGCGTATCCGCCGCGCCATCGGCAAGCCGACCATCGAAATCCGGAACATCACCCTGTCGGTGGAGGATCCGGGTGATGAATATATGGGCGACAAGCCGGCATTCGACGAGTTTGGCCAGTCCAATCTGGTCGAGTGGCCGGGCAAGGCTCATTCTCTAGCCGACCTGGAAGCCGATTGGCGTGCCGAGGAGGCGGAGGCCGTGTCCACGGACGCCTATAATTACTCCAAGTTCGGCGGCTATAAGCAGAAACAGGTGAAGGCAACCGGTTTCTTCCGTACCGAAAAGATTGACGGCCGCTGGTGGCTGGTCGATCCCGAGGGATATCTCTTCCTGTCGGTTGGCGTGGACTGCGTCAACTACGGCAACGGCGGTGGCGTCCGCGACTATGACAAGCGTCCGAACATGTACAAGGAGATCCCTTCCGACGAGATTCTGGAGATCCTCTCGGGTCGTCAGACCAACCCCAACGCACAGCGCCGCCAGACCCCGTCCCTGGGCATGTGGAACCAATACCGTCGCTATGGCGAGGATTTCCGTGAACAGGCCCGTGAGATGATCATCAAGCGCATGGACAAATGGGGCCTCAACACCATCGCCAACTGGTCCAGTCAAGAGGTTTCCGGCATGAACCGCAAAGCCTTCATCCTCCAGATGGGCGGACTCGGTATGGAACGCGACTTGATGGGCCTGTGCGATGTCTATCGTCCTGACTATATCCAAGGCCTGGAGCGGAGCATCTCCGCGACCGTCCAGCGCAACCTGGACAACCCGTGGCTGATCGGTTACTTCGTCGCCAACGAGCCGGCCTGGCTCAACGAGGAAGTCCGCCTGTGCCAGTTGATCCTCGACGGTCCCGAGCGTCCGATCCAGAAGGAACTCAAGGCATACCTGGCGAAGAACGGAGACACCGAGACGGCCCGCCGTGCGTTCATCGTGCACAGTTTCGATATCTTCCTCCATGACGTGAACCGCATCTTCAAGAAATATGATCCGCACCACCTGAACATGGGTATCCGTTTCGGTGACCCCGACGGTGTGGGAGAGGACGTCCTGAAGGCTTGCGCCACGGCATTCGACGTGTTCAGTTTCAATTGCTACATGGAAGCGCCCCTGCCGTCCATGATGGACCGCGCCATGGAGATCATGGACCTTCCGATGATTATCGGCGAATACCATTTCGGTACCGTGGACCATGGTCTGGCCCAATCCCTCTGGCAGGTCGAAAACCAGCAGCAGCGCGGTGTCGCCTACCGCTACTATACGGAGAATGCTTATGCCCATCCCGCCCTCGTCGGCACCGGTTATTTCCAGTGGTGCGACCAGGAGATGTCCGGCCGCGGCGACGGCGAGAATTACAATTGCGGTCTCATCGATGTGACCGACCGTCCTTACAAGGAGCAGGTCGAGGCCATGATGGAAACGGCCAAGGTGCTGTATGATGTCCACTCGGGCATCAAGGCGCCGTATTCCGAGCGTGCACGAAACACCCGCGGCCATGGCGCCGTACCGGATTTGTGGAATGAATAAATGAGGTAAAATGAGAAAACTTTGCTGTCTCATCTTCTGTCTCCTGCTCTGCGCGGCTTCGTCCGCGCAGGTGCAGGTGCGGAAGACTGCCACTGGGGGCTGGGAGCTCCTGGTGGATGGCCGTCCAACGTATATCAAAGGCGTGGGTGGCACCAACCGGATGGATGTCGCGGCGGCTTCCGGAGCCAATGCCTGCCGTACATGGGGCGGAAGCGTCCAGCAGGTCGAGCAAACCGTCGCGGAAGCCCGGGAGCATGGTATGTATATCATGCAGGGCATCGGTCTGACCAAAGATCCGAAAATGTACGAGAACGAAGAGTACAAGAATCGCCTCCGTGCGCAGTGCCGCGAACTCGCCGAGCGTTTCAAGGATGACCCGAACATCATCATCTGGGGCATCGGAAACGAGATCGAACTGAACGGAAACAGCACCCCCGAGGCCTGGGCCTTCGTCAACGAACTGTCCCTGCTGTTCAAGAGCATCGACAAGCGACACCTGACGTCGGCCGTCATTACCTATAACCAGAAGAGTCTCAACCTGGTGGCAAAGCATGCCCCGTCGCTGGACTTCGTCGGAATCAACTGTTATGGCGGAATCAACACCCTTGCCAACATGGTGGCCACTTCCGATTACAAGGGGCCGTACATGGTCACGGAATGGGGTCCGACCGGTTGGTGGGAGTGCGAGAAGACATCCTGGGGCGCACCGATCGAGCAGTCCAGCGAAGAGAAGCGCATCTGCTATGAAGAACGCTACCGTACCATCACTTCCGATCCCGCCTGTATGGGCTCCTTTGTGTTCCTCTGGGGCCAGAAAGAGGAGCGTACCCCCACCTGGTTCTGCATGTTTACGGAAAGCGGCGTGGAAGGGCTTCCGCTGAACGGCGAGAAGGCTGCCACCGTCGAGGGCATGGAGCGCGTCTGGACCGGCAGGGAGCCGGCGCAGACCGCCCCGGTCATTTCCTCGATGACAGCCGGAGGCAAGGCCGTCCGCGAGAATCCCACCTTCGCCGCCGGCAAGGCCTTCAAGGTCAATGTCGCAGTCAAGGACCGGGAAAAAGACAAGATGACCTACATCTGGGAGGTCCTGAAGGAGGCGACCATCACGGCGACCGGCGGCGCGTATGAGCCGCGCCCCGACCGTGTCGGCGCGGTCCGGACTACCCGCAAACCTGTACTGAAACTGAAACTGGATGAACCCGGTGCATATAGGGTGTACATTTATGCCCTCGACGGAACCGGTTACGCCTCATCCACCAACCTGCCTATTCTCGTTCAATAATGATGACACGCTACCACGTACTCGCTGGCCTTTCTGCGTTGCTGCTCATTGCTTGCACCCACCAGGCCTCCGTTGACGGACCGCTCTATCGGAACGCTTCTGCTCCGATTGAAGCGCGTATCGACGATGCGCTCTCCCGGATGACCCTGGAAGAGAAGATTAAATTGATTCACGCTCAATCCAAGTTTTCATCGGCCGGTGTTCCCCGGCTCGGGATCCCGGAACTTTGGACGACGGACGGGCCGCACGGCATCCGGACGGAGGTCCTGTGGGACGAATGGGATCAGGCTGGATGGACGAACGATTCGATCGTCGCCTTCCCGGCACTGACAGCCCTGGCCGCCACCTGGAACCGGGAAATGTCCGCCCTATATGGCAAGTCCATCGGGGAGGAGGCGCGTTACCGCGAGAAGGACGTCCTTCTCGGGCCCGGTGTCAACATCTACCGGACCCCGCTGAACGGTCGCAACTTCGAGTATATGGGAGAAGATCCCTTCCTGTCCGGAACGATGGTTGTCCCGTATGTGCAGGAAGTGCAGAAAAACGGCGTGGCGGTGTGTGTCAAGCACTATGCCCTCAACAACGAGGAGACCTTCCGCCACACCACGGACGTGGATCTGGACGACCGGGCGCTCTACGAAATCTACCTGCCGGCTTTCAAGGCGGCGGTGCAGGAAGGGGGCGCCTGGTCGATCATGGGAAGCTACAATCTTTATCGCGGACAGCATGTCTGCTACAACGAGCGCCTGATTATGGACATCCTCAAAGGGGAATGGGGCTTCGACGGAGCCGTCATCTCCGACTGGGGCGGGGTGCATGAGACGGACGCTGCCGTCAAGAATGGACTGGACCTCGAATTCGGCACATGGACGGACGGCCTGACCATGGGCGCCACGGACGGCTATGATGCCTATTATCTGGCCAAGCCCTATCGCGACGGCATCCTCAATGGGACATACGGAACGGAAGAACTGGACGACAAATGCCGCCGGGTGCTCCGGCTGATCTTCCGCACGGCCATGAACAAGGACAAGCCGTTCGGCTCGATCTGCTCCGAAGAGCATTATGCCGCCGCCCGCCGGATTGGCGGAGAGGGTATCGTATTGCTGAAGAACGAGAGGAGCGTCCTGCCGATCTCCGCTTCGGCGAAGCGCTTGCTGGTCGTCGGTGAGAATGCCATCAAGATGATGACCGTCGGCGGCGGCTCCTCTTCCCTGAAAGTGCAGCACGAAATCCTGCCTCTGGATGGCATTCGCAGGCGGGCCGGTGACTTGATGGAAGTATCGTATGCCCGTGGATATGTCGGCGATGTGGGCGGGTCTTACAATGGTGTGAATTCCGGACAGGACTTGTCGGAAAACCGAACGCCGGCGGAGCTGATCGCAGAAGCTGTACAGATGGCGAAAGAAGCGGACTGTGTCCTTTTTATCGGTGGCCTGAACAAGAGCAATTACCAGGACTGTGAAGGTACCGACCGTCGCTCGCTAGATCTTCCTTATGGTCAGGACGACGTAATCGAGGCGCTAGCCGAGGCCAATCCGAACCTGGCCGTGGTTCTCGTGGACGGCAATGCGGTAGCCATGCCGTGGATCGATAAGGTCCCTTCCGTGCTGCAGGCTTGGTATCTTGGCTCCGAGGCCGGCAACGCTCTCGCGGACGTGGTCTTCGGCGACGTGAACCCGAGCGGCAAACTGCCGTTCACCTTCCCCAGGCAGCTTTCCGACTCGCCCGCCCATCGGGACGGGAAATCTTTTCCGAATCGCGGAAAGAGCTTCTATGACGAAGGCATTTACGTGGGTTATCGCTGGTTTGACGAGCAGGACATCGAACCGCTCTTCGCTTTCGGCCACGGCCTCAGTTATACGACCTTCGAGTATGGTCCGGCCAGACTTGACAAGACCTCCCTGCGGGAGAACGGTCAATTGACCCTGAGCGTGCGCGTCCGGAATACCGGCACCAAAACCGGAGCGGAGGTGGTCCAGCTCTACATTGCGGACGATGAATCATCACTTCCGCGTCCGCCCAAAGAGCTCAAGGGTTTTCAGAAGGTTTGGCTGGAACCGGGGGCGTCTGCGGAGGTAAAGTTCAAGATTGGGCCGGAGGCCCTGAAATACTACGATCCCGAGGCTGGAGAGTGGATTGCCGAGAAGGGAGGATTCGAAGCCCTGGTGGGCAGCGCGTCCGACGATATCCGCTCCCGGATAGCCTTTTCTTTAAAATAAATTTGGTTGGTTAATGTGATTGGAGTGAGCCTGCCGGTTTCCGCCTTCTCGGGGAAGCCGACGGGCTCACAAAAATCGAAGATGCCGGCTTGTCTCGCTTTGGACCTGGGTGGCACGAGATCATGGACCGTGCCGCAGCCATTGCATTCGATGAATATGGGTGAATAATATGTTGTTGAAAAAATATTTTTTGCCGGTCGTTCTGGCCGCAGTCATGGCTTCTTGCGTTGGAACTGAAGATTCCGCCCCGAAGCGTGTCGTCGTCGCCTATGTGACTTCCTGGTCGGGCATCATGCCGGACCCGGCGGTGCTTACCCATATCAATTATGCTTTCGGCGGAGTGACCCCCAGTTTCGACGGCGTGCATATCGGCAATGAAGCCCGCCTTCGGGAGATCGCCGCGCTCAAGCAGGATGCGCCCGCGCTGAAGGTCTGTCTCTCCGTCGGCGGTTGGGGAAGTGGGAATTTTAGTGAGATGGCAGCCACAGACAGCCTCCGCGCCGCTTTTGCTGCTGATTGTGCCCGGGTCGTGGAAGAGTATGGCCTGGACGGGATCGACATTGACTGGGAGTATCCGACCAGTTCTGCTGCCGGGATCTCTGCCTCACCGGAGGACACGGAGCATTTCAACCTGCTGATGAGAGACCTTCGGAAGGCCTTGGGGCCGGGTCGGTTGCTGACCCTGGCTTCGGTCTGTTCAGCGAAGTATGTCGATTTCCCGGCAATCTTGCCGTATATAGATTTCGTGAACATCATGTCCTATGACATGGGGTGGGCACCGCTGCACAATGCGGCCCTGTACCGTTCGGATGCGGAGGGAAAGATCTCTCCGGTCGCCGGCGACTGCACGGCCGACGAAGCGGTCAAGGCGCACCTTGCTGCAGGCGTTCCCCCCGACCGGCTGGTCATGGGCATGCCGCTTTATGGCCGGGGGAAAAGACAGACGTATGGCGATTTCGTCAATTACCGCGACTTGCACGGACCTCGCGAAGGAGACGTTGAAGTATGGGACGATGTGGCGCGTGTGCCATACTATGCAGACGGGGATGGCGTACTTCAGCTCGGATTCGAAAACGTCCGCTCCATCTCCGAAAAATGCAACTATATCCTGGAGAACAGACTGCTGGGCGGCATGTACTGGGAGTACGCCGGCGACAACCCGTCCGGAGACTTGACCCGCACCATTGCCGACAGCCTTCTGACGGACAATCAACAGACGGACAGATAAATATTACGCATAAATAACGACAATCATGAAACGAATGATGCTTTGGATTGCTGCGGCCTGCCTGTTGTGTGGCTGTTCCGGCAGGCCTGTCTGCCGGATCCCGGGACAGGGCACCTTCGACGCCCTCCAATTTACGACAACGGCGGACCAGTCGCAGCTGTTCGTCCGGCAGGGGCTTCGTTTTTCGAAGAAGCAGCCGGCAGGTCCCGTGATTTCCCTGACGGACGAGACTTTTCAGACCGTGGAGGGTTTCGGTGCGGCGGTGACCATTTCCTCCTGTTATAATCTGTTGAAAATGAAGCAGGAAGATCGGACGGCCTTCTTGACGGAGATGTTTGCTCCCGACAACGGAGCCGGATCTTCCCTGATTCGCCTTGCCATAGGCGGATCGGATTTCTCCTGGGACTATGAGCATCCCAGCGGAGGCCGTTTCACCTGGTGCGACGAGCCCGGAATGGAGCATTTCGCCCCGCACGAACTGGATGTCAAGTATGTCCTGCCGATCCTGAAGGAAATCTATGCCATCAACCCGGACGTCAAGATCATCGGCTCCCCCTGGACCGCTCCGCGCTGGATGAAACTGGATGCCGGGCTGAAAGGCCCGCACAACAGCTGGACCGGGGGCCGGCTTAATCCGGCCTGCTATCGGGATTATGCCGATTATTTTGTCAAATGGATCAGCTACTTCGAAAGCCTGGGCTTTCCCATTTATGCCATCACACCCCAGAACGAGCCGCTGAATGCCGGCAACTCCATGTCCATGCTGATGTACTGGGACGACTGCCGCGATTTCATCAAGCAGGGGCTCGGACCGGCTTTCCGCGAGGCGGGACTGGACACGAAGATCCTGATTTTCGACCATAATTACAATTACGACCAGATGGAAGGCCAGGACGGGTATCCGCTTAAAGTATATCAGGATCCGGCAGCGGCGCAGTACATTGCCGGCTCTGCCTGGCACAACTACGGCGGCCGGGTTTCCGAGCTTGACCGAATTGCTGCGGAGGCGCCGGACAAAGAGATATGGTTCACTGAGGCCTCCATCGGCACCTGGAACTACCGCTTCGAACGTACCCTGCTCTGGGATTTCCAGGACATTTTCCTGGGGACGCTCTCCCGGGGCGGCAAGGGTGTTGTGCTATGGAACCTGATGCTGGATGAGAAACGGGGTCCCTACACCAATTTCAAGGGCTCCTGCATGACCTGCTACGGGGCGGTCAATATTGTCTCCGACAATTATACGCAGGTGGATCGTTACACCCACTGGTACAACATTGCCCATGCTTCGAAAGCCGTCCGTCCCGGCGCCGTCCGTGTCGGGACGCAGGGAGCTGTCCCGGACGTGGAATGTCTTGTCTTCCGCAATACCGACGGCTCCTTGGGTGCCCTGCTGCTCAATAAGGCGGAAACACCGCGGGATTTGGTCCTTACGGGCGGAAGGCGGATGCTCCCCGTCGCTCTGCCGGCCCGTTCGACCGTGTCCGTCATCTGGTCTGACTAAAACCGTTCCCGAGATGAAAAAGCTTTTTTTCGCACTGCTTTTGCTGTTGGGTGCCTGCACGCCCAAGGCATTCGTGACCATTGACGGCCCAAACCTCGTAGGAACTGACGGCCAACCCTTCCTGATCAAGGGCACGAATCTGGGCAACTGGCTCAACCCGGAAGGTTATATGTTCGGTTTTGGTCGGGCCACATCCCCCCGGATGATCAATGAGGCCGTCTGCGAATTGGTCGGCCCCGATGAGGCGACCGCCTTCTGGAAGGCCTTCAAAGACAATTATATCACGGAGGACGATATCGCTTTCATCGCATCGACGGGTGCCAATACCATCCGGCTTCCGTTCCATTACAAGCTGTTTACGAATGAGGACTATATGGGTCTCTCCGAGAACCAGGACGGCTTTGAACGGATGGATGCGGTCGTAGAGTGGTGCCGCAAATACGGACTCTACCTGATCCTTGACATGCACGACGCCCCGGGCGGCCAGACCGGAGACAACATCGACGACAGCTATGGCTACTGCTGGCTGTTCGAGAGCGAGGCTTCGCAGGCCTTGTTCTGCAGTATCTGGAAGAAAATCGCCGCTCATTTTAAAGATGAACCCGTCATTCTCGGGTATGAGTTGCTCAATGAGCCGATTGCGCCTTATTTCCGGAACATCGAGGAGCTCAACGCGAAGTTGGAACCGCTTTACAAGCAGGGCGTCGCAGCCATCCGCGAGGTAGACCGCAACCACATCGTCCTGCTCGGAGGAGCCCAGTGGAACGGTAATTTCGAGCCTCTCTCCGACTGGACCTTTGATGATAAGATCATGTACACCTGCCACCGCTACGGAGGTGACACGGACGCAAATGCCATCCGCTCTTTTATTGATTTCCGGGACAAGACCGGACTTCCGATGTACATGGGCGAAATCGGCCATGGGACAGATCAATGGCAGGCTGAATTCTGCAAGACCCTGGAAGAAAACAATATTGGCTGGACGTTTTGGCCATATAAGAAGATAGACAATTCCTGCATGATGGCTTATGAGGCTCCGGAGGGATGGCAGCTCGTCCGCCGTTTCGCCGATGGCCAGCGCTCTTCTTTCGGCGAGCTCCGCCGCTCCGTGCCTGACAGGGATTCCGCCCGGGTCGCCCTGGCGGGACTGCTTGAAGCTGTGAAATTCGTCAACTGCAAACCGCAGGAAGGGTATATCCGGTCCATCCGGCTGCAGGAGCCGGCCAAGGTGCTGGTGTTGCGTGAGATGGGTGGGCATCATCTTCCGTTCACGGAAGCCGTGATGCCCTGGCTGCGCCGCGCTGCCCTGACTTCCGGCCTGGAATTGACGGAATGTCACAGTGCACGCGAACTGGGTACAGGGTTTACGGAAGCTTATGACGCAATCCTTCAATTGGATTTCCCGCCCTATCCCTGGCCCGAACAGGCGCAGGAAACGTTCAAGGCTTATTTGGAAGAGGGACGGGGAGGCTGGGTCGGCCTGCATCATGCTTCTCTGCTCGGCGAATTCGACGGTTATCCGATGTGGACCTGGTTCTCGGATTTTCTGGGCGGTATCCGCTACCAGAATTATATCGCCGACCTGTCCGATGGAGAGGTGTTCGTCGAGCAACCGGACCATCCGGTCATGAAGGGGCTTCCGGGGCGTTTTGTCATCCCGGACGACGAGTGGTACACCTATGACTGCAATCCGCGGGACAATCCTGTCATCGAGGTGCTTGCCAGCGTGGACGAAGACACCTATTCCCGGAAGACGGCGGTCAAGATGGGAGACCACCCGGTGGTCTGGACCAATTCGTCTTTGCCGGGACGTAATCTTTATCTCCAGTTCGGCCACAGTCCGAAATTGGCTGACAACGAAGCTTTCAAGACGCTGTTGCTGCAATCCGTCCTATGGGCCGCCGGGCGCTGATCCCCTTGCTGAAGCTCTCTTCCTACACCTTCATGCTGATATTTTTCCCATCGTTTCCGAAAACGAATAACTTAGCGATATGAAACGCAAATTGTCATTCCTGTTTGCAGCCTTGCTGCTCCTGTTCGTCTCCTGTGGCCGGGGTGTCAAGACGCCGGTACCGGAGTTTGTTTCTGCGGCGGATGTGCGTCCGGCGAGCTATGCTGGCAATACGCCCCGATTCAAGGGGCTGCTCTATTATTCCGATCACGTCGAGGAAGCGCATCAACAGTTCTCCCATCAGGCCATCGAGTTTTTTCATCGCCTTACGTATGGGGAAGGGTGGCTGATGGATGTCACCACGAATTTGCTGGAATTCGGCGACTTGTCACAGTACGACGTCATCATCATGCCGGATGTCGCCCCTTCTTCTCCGGCCGACCGGGCTGCATTCGAAGAGTACATGGAGAACGGTGGCGGCTGGGTCGGCTTCCATGCGGCCGGATACAATGATCGTTCGACCAATTGGGACTGGTTCCGCGATTTTCTTGGCGGCGGCCGTTTTCTGTGCAACAACTGGCCGCCGCAGCCGGGTCTGGTCGACGTCGAGGGCGGAGATCATCCCGTGACCCGGAACCTCCCGGCGCAATATGTCGCTCCGGAGACCGAGTTCTATCAGTGGCAGCCGGATCCGCGGTCCAACCCGGACATCGAAGTCCTGGCGTCCCTTTCCCCGACGAATTTCCCGATGGGCCTGAAGGATGTCGTCTTCGGGGGAGATTTCCCGGTGGTATGGAGCAACACGAAGTTCAGGATGATCTACATCAATATGGGCCACGGTGACCGCTGTTTCAGTGATGCGACGCAGAATCTTCTGTTCGTCAATGCGTTGCGATGGGTGGTCAGCCAGTCGCCGAAGGGGGATCCTTTTGAAAGGTAAACCAACAAGAAACAAATCGGTATTATGAAAAAGTTATTACATGGACTCTTGCTGCTCCTGGCCGTAACGACGGCCGAGGGGCAGAGCCGGAAGGACACTCCGGCGGTCAAGGACAATCATATCGACAATTCGTTCACCGACGGTGCGTATGTCCCGCAAGGGTATCACCTGGTATGGTCGGACGAATTCTCCGAACCCTCGGAGCTTCTCTCGGAAAAATGGAAGTTTGAAGACTGGCAGCCGGGCCGCGTGAACCGGGAACTGCAGCGTTATGTGCCGGATGACCGGCGGACGGCATATATTTCGGACGGTGCCCTGCACATCGTTGCACGCAAGGAAGGCGGCGAGGTGATCTCCGCCCGCATGAACTCCGCCGAGTCCTGGAAATATGGCTATATGGAGGCGCGTATCCGCCTGCCGAAGGGCAAGGGGACCTGGCCGGCCTATTGGATGATGCCGGACGACGTGAGCGCCCGTTGGCCGCGTTGCGGTGAGATCGACATCATGGAAGAGGTGGGCATGAACGCCGACTATGTGACGTCCACCATCCACTGCGGAGCATACAACCATGCTCGGGGGACGCACAGGCCTGCCGAGCGTCTGACGCCCGGCGCCGAAGGGGAGTATCATGTTTATGCCCTCGAGTGGACGGAGGACTATATCCGGACTTTCGTGGACGGAGTGCTCCTGCTGGATTTTCCGAATGACAAAGCCGGGAATGACGACACCTGGCCGTTTGACAAGGAGTTCTATATCATTCTGAACCTCGCCTGGGGTGGTTCCTGGGGCGGTCGGGAAGGGGTGGACGAGAGCGCGCTTCCCTGTACGATGGAGGTGGATTATGTGCGCGTGTATCAGAAATAGCCTTTGCCTGATTCTGGTTTTCTCGCTTGCGGCTTGTGCGGGAGCTCCGGATCTCAAGGTGATGTCGTTTAATGTGCGGTACGGTGCGGCCGACGACGGAGAGCATTCCTGGGCGTTTCGCCGGGAGGCTGCGGCGGCAGCCGTCAGGGAAGCGGCACCGGCGGTGTTCGGCGTCCAGGAGGCACTCGATTTCCAATTGGATTTCTTCGAGCAGAACTGTCCGGCTTATCGCAGTGTCGGTGTAGGCAGGGAAGACGGTGCCCACGAAGGAGAGCATATGTCGGTATTCTTTGATACCACCCGGGTGGACTTGCTGGACTGGGGCACATACTGGCTCAGCGAGACGCCTGACGTCCCATCGCTCGGCTGGGATGCCGCATGCAAGCGAACGGCCACCTGGCTTCTGCTGAAAGACAAGGCGGCCGGAAGGGAGTTCTTTTTCGTCAACACGCATCTGGACCACGTGGGCAAAGAGGCGCGGCGCAAGGGCCTTGCGCTGGTGGTGTCGTCCATTAAGGAGATGAACCCGGAAGGTTGGCCCATGGTCCTGTGCGGGGACTTCAACGTGACGCCGGACGATGAGTGCCTGACGGACCTTCGCCTCCTTATGGATGACGCCCGCGAGACAGCAGCGCTAAGCGATCACGGCACCACCTGGCACGACTGGGGGCGCCTTGACGATACTCCGCCGATCGACTATCTCTTCTACAAAGGTTTCCGTGCCTGCCGGAGCTTTGCCCGCATTACGGACAAGCCTTATGTCTCTGATCATTATCCGGTCGTAGCCGTGTTGGCGTGGTAGGGGAATCTGTCCGGGGCCCTACCTTGACACCAGCACCGGGCTATGCGGATCCCGGGCGACGGCGGCTTTCCAGATGTCGTTGTAGCCGCCGTATTCCATCTTGTCGGGGAAGCCGGGGCCGTGCTCGGTGTGCAGGAAGGAGCCGTCTTCGGCCTGGGCCTTGATGTTGCCGTCGATGAATTTGACGAGCAGCAGTTCCTCCAGGGCCTTCCAGTCGAAGAACTGCTTCTGGGCCGTCTCCACGCTGTATTTCGTCATCAGACGGCGGGCTTTGCGGAGGCGTCCCTTCCGGACGAGCTTCGCCAGTCTGGCGTCCATCTCCGGCACGCCCTCCTCCAGCTGGAAGCGCTCGAAACGGTCGGCGGCCGCGCGGGCCACCGGTGCCATCCGGTCGTACATTTTGTAGCAGGCGTTGGCCACGCGGTTGCACATCCAGAACTGGGCGGTGGGGCTGTAGTGGAGGATGTCGCCGTTGCCCTCGCGCAGGCATTCCGGGACGCGTGAAAGATTGGCATAGATTGGTGTCAGATAAGAGGTGGCGGCATCGTCGCAGCCGAACCAGATCAGGGCGCCGACCTCGTCGGGCAGGTTCGGACGCGCCTGGGCGACGAACCAGAAGCCCGTCTGCTGGGTGGCGATGGCGCGCTCGTTGAGGTAGGTCTTTCCGTCCACGGTGAAGTTCATCGGCCGCCAGCGGTACGGCAGGCCGTTGCCGCCCGCGCCGATGTCGGTGGTCATGTCCATGGGCGTGCCCTCGTAATGGTCGCGCATCACGTCGGCGACGTCCTTGACTGTGATCTTGCGGGACGGCTTGACGAACAGGGGCATCTCCCCGCCGAGGTCATATCCCATCACGAAGTCCAGCCAGTCGGACGCAGGGCTGGAGAGGAGCTCCCCGTTGAATTCATAGGTGAAGATCCCGTCGCAGAGGATGTTGAAAGCGCTCCAGGCGCGGGCCTCGCAGGCGCGGGCGCCGCCGAAATCGAGCGGGTTGTAGGCTTCGCGGAAGCTGAATTCCTCGTCGGGCCCGTTGTACCATCCCTTCTGCCGGGCGTAGCTGATCACGTCCGGGGAATACAGACAGTTCTCCGGGTCGTCCTGCGGGAAGGTCGTGATGCGGGCCTGGTTGGCGTGGGCGCAGATGTAGCCGTCCGGCACGCGGCGGGCCACCCACACGATGCCCTTTTCGTCCGTTCCCTTGCCCACGAGATCCATGACCCAGGCTTCCTGCGGGTCGGCGATCGAGAAGGTCTCGCCTTCGGAAGGGTAGCCGTAGGTGTTCGCCAGGTCCACGATGGTCTGGATGGCCTCCCGGGCGGTGCGGGCGCGCTGCAGGGTGATGTAGATGAGGGAACCGTAGTCCATGATCCCGGCCGGGTCGGCCTGTTCCTCGCGGCCGCCCCAGGTGGTCTCGCCGATGATGAGCTGGTGCTGGTTGATGTTGCCCACGGTCTGGTAGGTGCGCTCCACCTGGGCGATGCTGCCGAGCGGTCTGCCCGTGTCCCATTCGCGGATGGCGAGGGTGCCGCCGGCGCGGAAGCGCGCCGCGGGGCGGAAATACAGCTCGCCGAAGAGGCCGTGGGAATCGGCGGCGTAGGAGACGATGGCAGAGCCGTCGGCGCTGGCGCCGGGACTGACGATCACGTTGGTACAGGCGTCCGTCCGTCCGGTCGCCAGGGCTGCCAGGGCCAGGATGGTGCACAGAAATTTTCTCATTTTATCTTTTCTTTATAAATTTGCAGGCTATGCGTTACAAAGCTATAAAATATTTCGCGATTTGCGCCCTGTCTTTCCTGCCGTTTTCCGCCTTTGCGCAGCAGCAGGACGAGGCCGCGGAGCTGAAACAGTTTCGCGAAGCCATCGACAAGACCGTGGACGACTACACGGAGCAGTTCGGCCTCGAGGTCTGGCAGACCTTCTACGTGGACTCCATCCTGACCCACGACTATGAAGCCATGCGTCAGGAGCTCAAGGACATGCAGGCCGCCAAGATGTCCAATGCGGACGCCTACACCCGCGTGCAGGACAAGTGGTACGAGCAGATGTACAATTCTATACAGAAAGTGCTTGACGAGGAGCAGTGGGCCAAGTATCTCAAGTCCGGTGCCGCCCGGGAGAAGAAAGCGCGCGACAAGCGGGCCGCGAAGCGCAAATAGAAGCCATATGAAAAGAGAAGATATCGACAGGGTCCTGGCAGAACTGAAGGACCTGAAGTGCAAATCACAGAAGGAAGTGGAGGAAGCGCGCGTGCGTTTCCTCGGAAAGAAAGGCGAGATCACGGCGCTCTTCGACGAGTTCCGTACCGTGGACAAGGATATGAAGCGCGAGTTCGGCCGCACGCTCAACGAGCTGAAGAACCTGGCGCAGGAGACGATCGACCGCCTCCGTGACGCGGCCGGGGAGCAGAAAGCCGCCGAAGGCCCGCAGCAGGACCTCTCCATGCCCGGCGACCCCCTGGAGCTGGGCTCCCGCCATCCGGTGTCCATCGTGCGTCAGGAGATCGTGGACATTTTCCGCAAGTTCGGCTACGATGTCGCGGAAGGTCCCGAACTGGAGGACGACTACCACGTGTTCGAGGCGCTCAACTTCCCTCCGAACCACCCGGCCCGCGACATGCAGGACACGTTCTTCGTGTCCGCGGGACACCCCAATCCGCTGCTGCTCCGCACCCACACGTCCAGCGTGCAGGTGCGCACCATGGAGCGGATGAAGCCGCCCATCCGCGTGATCTGCCCGGGCCGCGTGTTCCGCAACGAGGCCATCAGCGCCCGCGCGCACTGTATCTTCCACCAGGTTGAAGGTCTGTATGTGGACGAGAATGTCACCTTCGTCGACCTCAAGCAGGCCATCCTCCTGTTCGCCCGCGAGATGTTCGGGCCCGAGACCGAGATCCGCATGCGTCCGTCGTTCTTCCCCTTCACGGAGCCGTCCGCGGAGGTGGACGTCAGCTGCAACATCTGCCACGGCAAGGGCTGCAATATCTGCAAGGGCTCCGGCTGGCTGGAGATCCTGGGTTGCGGCATGGTGGATCCCAATGTGCTGGAAGCCAGCGGGATCGACTCTGAGAAATACAGCGGCTTCGCCTTCGGTATGGGCCTGGAGCGCATTGCGATGCTCAAATGGCGGGTCAACGACCTGCGCCACTACTTTGAGAACGACATGCGTTTCCTCCGGGAGTTCAACACCGCCGTCGAAGTCTGATGTCTAGGGACCCGCCGCCCGGATTTGACAGGGCGGCGGACCCTGTGTTTACTTGAAACCACGTTAAAAACAAGAAAGAAATGTCAAAGAGTTTCAGCACCAGGTTTCTGGTGATGGCGACGGCGCTGACCGTCTGCCTGATTACCTCCAACTTCTTCGTACCGCGCCTCTGGCAGGTGGCCGGGCTGCCGCTGCAGCTTTCCGGCGCCGTGCTGCTGTTCCCGGTGTCGTATATCCTGAATGACTGCCTGACCGAGGTGTACGGCTACCGCAAGGCCCGTTTCGTGATCTGGCTGGCGTTCCTGCTCAGCGCCTTCGTGGCCGTGATGGCCCAGCTGGTGTGCTGGCTGCCCGCTCCCCTGCAGGACGGCGGCAAGCCGGTGGCCGAGAGCTTCAACAGCCTGTTCGGCCTCGTCCCGCGGACCACGCTGGCTTCGCTCGTCGCCTTCTTCGTGGGCTCCACGGTCAACGCCTGGGTGATGAGCCGGATGAAACTCTCCTCGCAGGGGCGCCTGTTCGGCGTTCGCGCCATCCTCTCCTCGCTCGCAGGTGAGCTCGCCGACTCGCTCATCTTTTTCCCGGTGGTGTTCTGGGGGGTCCTGTCCGGCGGAGCCGCGTTTCAGCTGGCGCTGACGCAGGTCTGCGCCAAGGTCCTCTATGAGATCGTGGCCCTGCCGCTCACGGCCTGGGCGGTGCGCCGCCTCAAGCGGGCCGAAGGGATCGACACCTTCGACGAGGGCGTCAACTACAATCCGTTTAAAATCAAAGACATATAGCATATGGCAAGAAATCGCAACGAACTCCACGCGCTCGGCCGCGAGACCGCGTACAGCCAGGACTACGATCCCGGCGTGCTCGAGACCTTCGACAACAAGCACCCCGGCAACGACTACTGGGTACGCTTCAACTGTCCCGAATTCACCACGCTCTGCCCCATCACCGGGCAGCCGGACTTCGCGGAGATCCGCATCAGCTACATCCCCGACCGGCGGATGGTGGAGAGCAAGAGCTTGAAACTGTATCTGTTCAGCTTCCGCAGCCACGGCGACTTCCACGAAGACTGCATCAACACGATCATGAAAGACCTCATCGCGCTGATGGATCCCAAGTACATCGAAGTCACGGGCTTCTTCACCCCGCGCGGCGGCATCTCCATCTACCCCTATGCCAACTACGGACGCCCCGGCACGAAGTACGAAACCCTTGCCGCGGAGCGTTTCGCCCGGCACGAATAAATTTTTTGATTTTTCGGAAAAATCATTAACTTTCGCCTTCTTGGAAATGGATGCTACGGTAGAAGAACTCATGCACCGGCGGACCCTCCCGGACGAGGCCCTGCGCACACTCCTGGAAAGCGAAGACACTTCCCTGGCGGACAGCCTGCACCGGGCCGCCCGCGAGGTGACAGACGCGCGTTTCGGCAAGCGTATCTGGTTGCGCGCCCTGGTGGAATGGAGCAGTGTCTGCCGCAACGACTGTCTGTACTGCGGCATCCGGCGGGGGAACCGCAAGGCCGAGCGCTATACCTTGTCCGCGGCGGAGATCCTGTCCGCCTGCGAGCGTGCCTACCGGCATGGTCTGCGCACCTTCGTCCTGCAGGGTGGGGAGAATCCTTCCGGCGCGGAGGCGCTGGTCCCCGTGGTCGAACAGTTGCGTGCCCGGTGGCCGGATGCGGCCATCACGCTGTCGCTGGGCGAGCTGCCTTTCGATCTGTATGCCCGGCTGCGTCGCGCCGGGGCGGACCGCTACCTGCTTCGCCACGAGAGCGCATCCCCGCGCCTGTACGCCAGCCTGCATCCGGCGGGAATGACCCTTGCGCACCGCCTGGCCTGTCTGGACGAGCTCCGACGGCTGGGCTTCCAGGTGGGATCCGGCGTCATGGTGGGCGCCCCGGACCAGCGTACGGAAGACCTGATCGCCGACATCCGCTATCTGGAGCGCTTCTCTCCGGACATGATCGGCCTGGGGCCTTTCATCCCGCACCGGGACACGCCTTTCGGACATTTCCCTGCCGGGAGCGCCGAGACGACCCTGCGGCTCTATTCGATCCTCAGGCTGATGCATCCCGATGCCATGATCCCGTCCACCACGGCTCTGTCCGCGCTGCATCCCGGCGGCAAACTGGCCGGCATTCTCGCGGGGGCCAACGTGATCATGCCCAATTTCACTCCGCCGATCCAACGGGAAGCCTATTCCCTGTATAACGGAAAACCCACAACGGACGGTGCTGAATCCCTGACAGACATGATCGGGGAACTCGCCGCTGCTGGATATACCATAGACCCCGGAAGGGGAGACTGCATAAAAAATTGATGTCATGTACAATCCTTCATCCATCCACGCCGACGAATTCATCAACCACGAAGAAATCCTGGAATCGCTCGCCGAAGCGGAAGTTCAAAGCAAAAACCCCGCACGTGTCGAGGAAATCCTCGCCAAAGCGGCCCTCTGCAAGGGCCTGACCCACCGGGAGGCGGCCATCCTCCTGGACTGCGACGACCCCGTTCTCGAAGAAAAAATCTATGCCCTGGCCAAAGAGATCAAGCACAAGTTCTATGGCAACCGCATCGTGCTGTTCGCTCCGTTATACCTGTCGAATTACTGCATCAACGGCTGCGTGTACTGCCCGTACCACGCCAAGAACCGCAGCATTCCGCGCAAGAAACTCTCCCAGGCGGAGATCGAGGCGGAGACGCGTGCGCTGATCCGCACCGGCCACAAGCGCCTGGCGCTGGAAGCGGGAGAAGATCCGGTCCACAATCCCCTGGAATACATCCTCGATTCCATCAAGACCATCTACTCGATCAATGAAGGCGGCAATTCCATCCGCCGGGTCAACGTGAACATCGCGGCGACGGACGTCGAGTCCTACCGGAAACTCAAGGAGGCGGGCATCGGCACCTATATCCTTTTCCAGGAGACCTACAACAAAGAGAATTACAAGAAGCTGCATCCCACCGGTCCCAAGAGCGACTACGACTGGCACACCGAAGCCATGGACCGCGCCCAGGAAGGCGGCTGCGACGACGTGGGCGTCGGCGTGCTGTTCGGCCTCAGCGGCTACCGCTATGAGCTGGTCGGCCTGCTGATGCATGCCGAGCACCTCGAAGCCCGTTTCGGCGTGGGCCCGCACACCATCAGCATGCCGCGCATCTGCCCGGCGGACGATATCTCGCTGGACAATTTCCCGGATGCGCTGCCGGATTCGATCTTCCACAAGATCGTGGCCGTCCTGCGGGTCGCCGTCCCCTATACCGGCATGATCATCTCCACCCGCGAGTCCGCCCGGATGCGCAAAGTCCTGCTGGACTGCGGCATCTCCCAGATCAGCGGCGGATCGCGCACCAGCGTGGGCGGTTACACGACGCCGGAGCGGCACGACGAGACCTCCCAGTTCGACGTGTCCGACACCCGCTCGCTGGACGAGGTCGTCCGCTGGCTGCTGGAACAGGACCACATCCCCAGTTTCTGCACGGCCTGCTACCGCGAAGGCCGCACCGGCGACCGTTTCATGAGCCTGTGCAAGAGCGGCAAGATCAGCCTCTGCTGCACGCCCAACGCCCTGATGACGCTGAAGGAGTACCTGGTGGACTATGCCTCTCCTGAGACGCGGGCCCTCGGCGAAGCGCTCATCGAGCGGAGCCTGTCCGACATCCCGCTGGAGCGCACCCGCGAGATCACCCGCGAGCATCTGAAAGCCATCGAGGCAGGAGGACACGATTTCCGCTTCTAAGCCATGGAACGCCTCCACATCGCATTTTTCGGCCCCACCAACAGCGGGAAATCGACCCTGGTCAATGCCCTGGCCGGGCAGCAGGTCTCTTTGGTAAGCCCCATCCCCGGGACCACCACGGATCCGGTCCGGAAGATCATCGAGCTACCCGAACTGGGGCCCTGCGTGCTGATCGACACGGCCGGCCTGGGAGACGGGAGCACGCTCGGTGTGGAACGGGAGCGGCTGACCCGGGCGATTTTCGATGAGACGGACGTTGCCGTCGTCATCGAAAATGCCGGGGATTCATCGGGGGGCGTTCCCCCCGAACCCCCTGCGCCGCCACGCTCCGAGCGATCCGTCAGCATCATTCCGGCCTTGATCCGGAATCTGGAGGCGGCGGGGATTCCGGTGGTCCGCTATACCCGGGGGGAAAGCGTCGATTCGCTGCTGCGGCGCCTCGTTGCGGCGGCCCCGCGGGAGGAGGAGAAATTCCTCACCGGAAACCTCGTCCACGCGGGCAGCAGCGTGCTGCTGGTGATGCCGCAGGACTCGGAGGCGCCGAAGGGCCGCCTCATCCTGCCGCAGGTCCAGGTGTTGCGCGAGTTGCTGGACCGGGGCTGCGTGCCGCACAGCTGCACGCCGGAATCCCTGCAGGCCGCGCTGGACAGCCTTTCCGGCCTGCCCGACCTGGTCATCACGGATTCGCAGGTGTTCGGCCTGGTGGACCGGAGTCTTCCGAAGGACTGCCCCCTCACTTCTTTCTCCGTGCTGCTGGCTGCCGCCAAAGGGGATATCCGGACGTTCGTGGCCGGGGCCGGCGCCATCGATACGCTCAAGCCCGGAAGCCGTGTGCTGATTGCGGAGGCCTGTACCCACGTCCCGGACACGGAGGATATCGGCCGGGTGAAGATCCCGGCCCTGCTGCGGAAAAGGGTCGGGGAGCTGACGGTCGACGTCTCCGCCGGGAACGACTTCCCGGAAGACCTGTCGCCGTACAGCCTGATCATCCATTGCGGCGCCTGCGTCGCCAACGCCCGCCTGGTGCGTTCCCGCATCAGAAAGGCACTCCTTGCGGGAGTGCCCATCACCAATTACGGTATTGCCCTGGCGGCTTTGAACGGCATCCTGGGGCGGATTGCCATCCCTGTCTAGGCGTTGATATTCTCGCGGATGAGCTCCGTCAGGCTCTGGATGATCCCGTAGTCGTTGAGGTTCATCCCTTCGAAGACTTCCTTGACATCGGCGGTGCTCAGTTCGAAGGTCCCTTCGTCCGTGATGTAGCGGATGATGAAATTGATGTCCTGGTACTGGCAGATGAAATTCGCAAAGCAGCCGGACAGGTCGCCCCGGGGCTGCAGGTCGATGTGCGAGCGCTGGTAGGAGGCGTAGATCTCCGTCCCTTCCCCCACTTTCGATTTGAGGTAGAAGCGGCCGTTGCACATCTGGGAATGGAACTTCAGCAGCGCGATGCCCATGCCGATCTTGCGCTCCTTCCGGCAGGAGTAGAAGCGGTCGTTGATGGCTTCGATCATCTCCTCCGGCATGCCGCAGCCGTTGTCGACGATCTTGATGGAAAGGAGGTCGCGCGCGGCGCTGTCCTCCATTTCAACGGTGATCTGCGTAGCGCCCGCCCGGATGGAGTTGTGGGTGATGTCGATGATATGGAGGTCGAGACTTTTCATGCTAGAGGATGACCTGCTCTCCCGGCCGGAGGGCGTCTTTGAAATTGTCGAAACTGAAGAAAGGCATTTCCAACACGCTGTGGATCTTGGCAATGTCTTCCACGTAGTGCGCATCGCTGCTCTGGATGAAATTGAAGTCGCTGAACCAGGGGCAGTCCGACAGGAACTTGTAGTTGTTCCGCCGGCAGTTGCTGCTGAGCTCCATCGCGTGGAATTTGAGCTTGTCCGGCACGAAACCCAGCTGGGAGCTGAGGCTGAAGGTGCTTCGGTCTATGTGGGCCGGGATGAAGATGCCGCCCATCTCATAGACTTTCTGCTGGAGTTCCAGCATGGGGAGGTCCAGGGCGTTGATCAGCAGGTGCGGCACTTCGTCCAGCACATTCTCCTCCTCATCGACCACCAGCTGGTAACCGAACTTGTCCACGTCGTTTTCGAAATAGATCACGCGGGAGTCCAGGAAGGCCTGGAATTCGGCCAGTTTCTCCACCGTGGGCATGAAACTGAGGCAGTGCACCTCTTCCTTGGTGGTCACTTCCGCTCCCATCAGCACGTGCAGGCCGACCTTCTCTCCCAGCCGCCGCGTGACGTCGGCGTTGAGGGTGGAATTGTGGTCGGTGAGGCCGATAATGTCCATCCCGCGCTCCTTTGCTGTCGTAACGATGGCGGAGGGGCTCATGTCGATGTCCCCGCAGGGGGAGAGCACCGAGTGGATGTGCATGTCGGCATGAAACTTCATCAGAAGTTACTTGAGGATCTCGTAGAGCTTTCCGCAGACCTGGAAGGTGGCATCCTGGCTGACGAGGATGCAGACGTCTTCGTCCCGGGCATGCTCCAGCATGTCGTCGTCCGGCACGCCGCCGCGGACGATGATCACCGCGGGGAGATCCCGCAGGGAAGCGATGGCCGTGACGTTCTTGTGGGTCTGCAGGGTGATCCATACCTGGCCGCTGCGGGCGTTGCCCATGACATCGCTGAGCAGGTCGGAAGCGTACGCCCCGGTGACCTCCGCATCGAGATTGGCCTCGTTGAGGCATTGCAGATCGAGTTTTTCGATGATATCCTTGACTGTCATGTTATGGTTTGTTAATGTCGTCGTTGTTGTTTTCCTTGGTCCTTACGCGGTCTCCCCAGATGCTTCGGATGGCGTCTTCGGAGGCCTGTGAACGCCGGTTGATGAAGATGCAGGTGTCCATCTTGGCGATTCCGCGGACGATATCCTCGGCGAGGGCGGCGCAGGAAGGCGCGCCGCAAGCCGAGCAGTTCACACCCGGCAGCGCCTTTTCGATCTTCTTCATGCGTTCGGCCATCTTGTAGGCCTCCGCGAAGTTGTCGTCCAGCTTGTAGATGGAGCGGGGCTTGATCTCGGGAATCTCCATCTGGTCCTTGATCCATTTGCAGAACTCGGGATCGTCGTAGCGTCTGTAGCGGGTCTTGGTGCGGTTCTGGCTGTCGAAGACCTTGGCCCGGTGCTCCAGCCGCTTGCGGGCGACGAAGCGGTTGTTGGTGGCCAGGACGCCGCCGACGCAGCCCTGGTCGCAGATGCGCATCTCTACCAGACCCTCGGCGTCGACCGCTTCGTCTTCCAGTTTCTCCAGGAAGTTCAGGACGTTCTGCAAGCCGTCCACCGCATACTGCGAGCCTTTGAAATGACAGGCTTCGCCGCCGGCGAGGGGCCACAGCACGTCGCTTGAGGTGAGGGCGTGATTGACGGGCTGGGCATCCTTGTCCGAATCGTGGAGCATCAGCTGCACTTTGTTGTAGAGGAAGTCCATGTTGAGGACGCCGGCGATGCAGGTCTCCTTGCGGCTGACAGGATACTTGACCGCGGCGATCTTGGCGGCGCAGGGGGTGATATAGAAGACGCCGATCTTTTCGCGAGGAGCACCTTCGTCCATCAGGCGCCGGATGATGACGCGGGCCGCAAGCTCGAACGGAGCCCGTACGTGGATGATATTGTCCACCAGCGAAGGGAAGCGGACCTGGATAAGACGGACGACGGCGGGGCAGTACGGGGAGATGAACGTGCGGACCTCGGGGTGCTCCTCCATGTACTGGTTGTAGAGGTCGATCATGTACCCCACCTCGTGCTCCACCTCATAGATATGGGTGAAGCCCAGTTTCTTGAGGCAGGCGTAGATCTCCTTGGTCCTGTATTTCGCGTCGAACTGGCCGATGAAGGTGGCGGGCACGAGACAGACCCGGTATTCGTAGTCCTTTGTCAGCGCGAAGTCGTCCTGCTGGATGTAGATCGCCTTGTGCGGGCAGATTTTCATGCACTGCCCGCAATCCACGCATTTGTTGTCGTTGACGACCGCCTTCCCGCCACGGATGCGGATGGCTCCGGTGGGGCAGGACCGCATGCAGGTGGTGCAGCCCTGACATCGGTCGGGGTTGACTTTGAGGGAATGTTTGAAAAAAGACGCTTGTTCGGCCATATCGTCAGGCGAAATAAACGGTCATGGTTACTGTTGTCCCGACGCCCACTTCCGTGTCGATTTTGAGTTCGTCGGTATTCTTCCGGATATTGGGCAGGCCCATCCCCGCGCCGTACCCCATCTCGCGGACCTGCGGGCTGGCGGTGGACCATCCCTCCTGCATGGCGAGGTCGAGGTTGGGGATGCCCGGCCCCTGGTCGGCGACCACCATCACGATCTTCCCGTCGTCGATATCGACGTCGATCTTGCCGCCGTAGGCGTGCGCGATGGCGTTGATTTCGGCTTCGAAGAGCGCCACAACGGTCCGCTTGATGTTGGGCGGGGCCACGCCAAGCTGCTTGAGGAGGCGCTTGACGCTGCTGGAGGCCTGGCCGGCATCGGCGAAGTTGCCGCGTTCGATGTCAAACGAGTAATGCATGATCAATAAAGGGGCTTGATGCCGGCTTCGTAGAGGATGCCGCTGATCTTGAAAACGCTGAATTTTGATTTGATGAGGGTAATGTCGAGGTCTTCGGCGAGTTCGAGCATGTCTTCGTCGGGCTGCTTGTCGCGTCCGATCAGCACCACGCGCAGGTCGGACATTTCCGACGTACGCATCGTCTGGTTGTTGCACAGTCCGGTGATCAGCACCGTCTCTTCCATCGAGAAACGGAGCACATCGCTCATGAGGTCGGAGGCGAAGGCTTTTTTTACGTCATAGCTGTCATCGGCAGGGGCACCGACGAGTTCGCCGTCGACGAGTTTTGCGATATCCTTGATCGTCATTTTTGCTGTTATTGTATTTCACGGGCCGGCCCCGGGAGGGGTCGGCCCGAAAAGTGTGCACAAAGATGTCTTAGTCAGCGTAGTCCGCAAGGATCTTCTTGATCTGCTCGGGGACGAGCCGGCCGTAGGTCTTGCCATTGATGGTCATGACCGGGGCCAGGCCGCATGCTCCCACGCAGCGGAGGACGTCGAGGGAGAACTTGCCGTCCTCCGTGACGCCGCCTTCGGAGATCTTGAGCTCGCTCTTGAGCGCATCGAGGATCTTCTCGGCACCCTTGACGTAGCAGGCGGTGCCGAGACAGACGGAGATGGCGTACTTGCCTTTGGGCTTCATCGTGAAGAAGCTGTAGAAGGAGACGACGCCATACACCGTTCCGACGGGAATACCGAGGCAGTCTGCCACGACCTGCTGGACTTCCTCGGGAAGATAGCCGAAGTGCTCCTGCGTCTTGTGCAGGACATTGATCAGTTCTCCCGGGTTGTTGTTGAAGGAAGCGCAGATTTCCTTGATCTTAAGGTAATTGGCTTCGCTGATTTTTATTTGGGGTCCACACATGGTTCAATTATTTTTCGAGGTCAAACTGGATTTTTTTGTCGAAGTAGTGCGTGTGAAGCAGGTGATGCGACTTCTCGGAGCAAGGCTCGCCGTAGAACTCCTTGTAGATCGCAATGATCTCGGGGTTCTCATGGGACTTGCGGATCGGCATGTTCCTGTCGGCTTCGTAGATCGCCGCATGGCGCGCCCGGATGATGGATGCGTCACCGTGGTGGAAGGGCTGTCCGGCGCCGTCGATGCAGCCGCCGGGGCAGGCCATCACCTCGACGAAGTGATACTTGCAGGTGCCGGCCTTGATCTGCTCCATGATGGTGCGCGCATTCTTCAGTCCGTATGCGACGGCGACATTCAGGTCCGCCACGCCGGGGACCGGAATCGTGGCTTCGCGGATGCCTTCCAGACCGCGGACTTCGGTGAAGTCGATCTTCGGAAGGGTCTTGCCGGTCAGGAGTTCCACAGCCGTGCGGAGCGCGGCCTCCATGACGCCGCCGGTGGCGCCGAAGATAACGGCGGCACCCGTGGATTCGCCGAGAGGCGAGTCGAACTTGGCTTCGGGGAGGTTCGCAAAGTCGATGTTGCAGATCTTGATCAGGCGGGCCAGCTCGCGGGTCGTGATGGAGTAGTTCACATCGGGATCACCGTTCGCGCCGAGCTCCTCGCGCTCGCACTCGTACTTCTTGGCGACGCAAGGCATCACGGAAATGGAGATCAGCTTCTCGCGGGGGACGCCGATCTTGTCTGCGAAGTAGGTCTTCACGGTCGCGCCGAACATGCCCTGCGGGGACTTGGCGGTGGAAGGATACTCGCGGAGCTCGGGATAGAACTTCTCGTAGAAGTTGACCCAGGCGGGGCAGCAGGACGTCATGATGGGGATCTTGACGCTCTTGTCGCCGGACAGGAATGCCTTGAGGCGGCCGATGACCTCCGTGCCCTCCTCCATGATGGTGAGGTCGGCGGACCAGTCGGTGTCGAAGACATAATCGAAGCCGATGGCCTTGAGCGCGGCTGCGATCTTGCCGGTGACGATGCTGCCGGCGGGCATGCCGAACTCTTCGCCGAGGGCTACGCGCACGGCGGGAGCCACCTGGACGGCCGTCTTGACCTCCGGATTGGCGATGTCGCGCAGGATGCGGCCCGTGTGGTCGACCTCGGAGAGGGCGCCGACGGGGCAGACTGCGATACACTGGCCGCAGAAGACGCAGTTGGTGTCGATGAGCTTCTTGCCGAAAGCGGTGGAAACCACGGCCGGGAAGCCGCGTTCGACGGCGCCGATGGCGCCCACGCTCTGGTACTCGTGGCACACGGACTCGCAGCGGCGGCACATGATGCACTTGTTCGCATCGCGGACAATCGAAGGAGAGAGCTCGATCGGGTACTGGGACTGCTCGCCCTTGAAGGGAATCTCCCGGATGCCCATGTCGGCGGCCAGGGACTGGAGCTCGCACTTGCCGTTCTTGGGGCACTGGAGACAGTCGTTGGGGTGGTCGCTGAGCATCAGCTCGAGGACGGTCTTGCGGGCGTTGATGGCGCGCGGGGAGTTGGTCTTCACGACCATGTCCTGCATGCACTCCGTGATACAGGCGGGGGCCAGGTTCCGGCGGCCCGCAACCTCGACCACGCAGATGCGGCATCCGCCCGGATGGTTCTTGAGGGCGAGGCCGTCAAGTTCGAAATTACAGAGGGTAGGAATGCTGATACCCATCTGCTCGGCAGCTTTCAGAATCGTAGTACCTTTGGGTACTTCCACTGCCCTGTTGTCTATAGTCAATTTGATAGTATCCATATTTGATTCCTCCCTTAGTTAAGGCTGATAGCGCCGAATTTGCATTTCTCCATGCAAGTGCCGCACTTGATGCACTTTTCCTGGTCGATGACATGCGGATTCTTGACGGTGCCGCTGATGGCGCCGACGGGGCACGCCCGTGCGCAAGCCGTACAGCCCTTGCACTTGTCAGGATCGATGACATACTTCTTCAGGGCCTTGCACTGGCCGGCACGGCACTTCTTCTCCACGACGTGCTCGACGTATTCGTCCCAGAAGTTGTTGATGGTGGAGAGGACGGGGTTCGGGGAGGTCTGGCCAAGGCCGCACAGGGCGGTGTCCTTGATGACCGCGGAGAGGTTCTTGAGCTCTTCGAGATCCTGCATCGTACCCTTGCCGTCGGTGATCTTGGTGAGGATTTCGAGCAGGCGCTTGTTGCCGACGCGGCACGGGGTGCACTTTCCGCAGGACTCGTCGACCGTGAAGCCGAGGTAGAACTTGGCGATGGCCACCATGCAGTCGTCTTCGTCCATGACGATCATACCGCCGGAGCCCATCATCGAACCGGCGGCAACGAGGCTGTCGTAGTCAATGGGGGTGTCGAGATGCTTTTCGGTGAGGCAGCCGCCCGAAGGACCGCCGGTCTGGACGGCCTTGAACTTCTTGCCGCCCTTGATGCCGCCGCCGATCTCATAGATGATCTCCCGGAGCGTGATGCCCATCGGGACCTCGATGAGGCCGACGTTGTTGATCTTGCCGGCCAGGGCGAAGACCTTGGTGCCCTTGGACTTCTCGGTGCCGATGCTCGAGAACCAGTCGGCCCCCTTGTTGATGATGACGGGGATGTTGGCGTAGGTCTCGACGTTGTTGACGTTGGTCGGCTTCTCGAGATAACCGGACTGGGCGGGGAACGGCGGTTTGAAGGTCGGTTCGCCGCGCTTTCCTTCCATGGAGTGGATCAGGGCCGTCTCCTCGCCGCAGACGAAGGCGCCGGCGCCGTAGCGGAGCTCGATTTCGAAATTGAACCCGGAGCCGAGGATGTTCTTGCCGAGGAGTCCGTATTCTTCAGCCTGCGCAATGGCGATCTGGAGGCGGTGGATGGCAAGGGGATATTCGGCACGGATGTAGATAAGACCCTTGTCGGCCCCGATGCAGTAGCCGCAGATGGCCATGGCTTCGAGGATGGAGTGGGGGTCGCCCTCGAGCAGGGAGCGGTCCATGAAGGCGCCCGGGTCACCCTCGTCAGCGTTGCAGACCACGTATTTCTGCTCGCCGACGCGGCTCTTGGACGCGATTTCCCACTTCAGTCCGGTCGGGAAGCCTGCGCCGCCGCGTCCGCGGAGGCCGGACTTCTTGATCTCGGCGATGACCCCTTCCGGCGTCATTTCGGTCAGGCACTTCGCCAGCGCGGCATAGCCGTCGCGGGCGATGGATTCCTCGATGTTTTCAGGATCGATGAAACCGCAGTTGCGCAGTGCGATGCGGAGCTGCTTCTTGTAGAACTCCATGTGCTTGGAGTCGGACACGCTCTCGTGGGTGTCGGGAGCGACATACAGCAGACGGTGGACCTTGCGGCCCTTGATGATGTGCTCTTCGATGATTTCTTTGGCATCGGCGGGCGTCACCTGGGTATAGAAGGTGTTGTCGGGAATGATCTTGACGATGGGACCCCTTTCGCAGAATCCGAAGCAGCCGGTGACGACCACTTTTGCGAAATCGGTCAAGTCGTGGGCCACGAGCTCCTTGTTGAGCGCGTCGATGACCTCACGGCTGGCGTTTGCGGTGCAACCTGTGCCGCCGCAAACCAGGATGTGCATTTTTACAGCCATGTTCGCTTGCGGTTAGGTTTAGATGGATCTGTAGTTTGCCGGCAGAATGCCCTCGATCAGTTCGCCTCCGATGATGTACTTCTCGATAATCTCTTTGGCGCGCGGGATTTTGACATCTCCGAATACGACGGGATCCTTGCCGGGGATGGTGACCTCGACGGTCGGCTCGGCATAGCTGTAGCCCATGTCACCCACCTGCATCACGAGCGCCTTTATCTGGCGTTTGTCCAACTCGGAGATGAGGTAGCTCATGGTCTCTTTTGCACCCGAGGCGATACCGCTGGTGGCCATTCCCACCTTGATTTGAATGATGGCTTCGGAGGAGTCGCTTCTTTCGCGCATCGACATCCTGCCTTGCATGCCCTCTTTGATCTTGCGGAGATCCGCGAGATTTTTAATTTTATTCATGGGTTTCCTCCAATGATTTGAAAAAAGTTAGTATGTTTTGATAATATTCAGTGTCGGAATTCGCGTAGTGCCGATTATTAAGTCGCTAAGATAAGAAATTCCTTTAAAAGAACAACGGTTTTTAAGGAAAACTATGGGGTTACGGATTGAAAGAAAACGGCGGCGAAACAAAAACATTTATTAATAAAAATGGAGATAAAGTCCGGTCAGAATTTTTTGCTTGCTGAATATCAATTAGTTTTGAGGAACTTTTTTATTAATCAAAAAATTCACTATCTTTGTGACATATTGGTTAGTTAGTCGTGTTTTCCTATGTTTGATTTGGCGAAGGTCCAGTCTTTCTACAAAGACTACGGCAAGCGAGTGGCGGCTGTCCGGCGTGCGCTGGGCAGGCCGCTTGCGTTGTCCGAGAAGATTCTGTACGCGCACCTGTTCGATTCCGGGTCCCTGCGGCCGCTGAAGCGGCTGGAGGATTTCGGCGAGTTCCGTCCGGACCGCGTGGCGATGCAGGATGCGACCGCACAGATGGCCCTTCTCCAGTTCATGAGCACGGGCCGCGAGGCCGTCAGCGTGCCCACCACGGTCCACTGCGACCATCTGATATGCGCGCGCCGGGGCGTGGAGGCGGATTTGCCGGAGGCCCTGAAGGCCAATGAGGAGGTGTATGATTTCCTTGCAGGGGCCGCTGCGCGCTACGGGATCGGCTTCTGGAAGCCCGGCGCCGGCATCATCCACCAGATCGTTCTGGAGAATTACGCTTTTCCGGGCGGGATGATGGTCGGCACCGACTCCCACACGCCCAATGCCGGCGGAATGGGCATGCTTGCCATCGGCGTGGGCGGGGCGGATGCCGTGGACGTAATGACCGGCATGCCCTGGGAGCTCCGCATGCCCCGCCTGATCGGCGTACGCCTGACGGGTGCGTTGAAGGGCTGGGCCGCGCCGAAGGACGTGATCCTCAAACTCGCCGGCATGCTCACGGTCAAGGGCGGCACCAACGCCATCCTGGAGTACTTCGGTCCCGGGACGGAAAACCTGACCTGCACCGGCAAGGCCACGATCTGCAACATGGGTGCGGAGGTGGGTGCGACGAGTTCCGTCTTCCCCTTCGGCGTGCACATCGCCGAGTACCTGAAGGCGACGGGCCGCGCGGAAGTGGCCGCCATGGCGTCCGCGCTGAGTGCGGAGCTGCGGGCGGACGACGCCGTCCTGGCGCATCCCGAGCAGTATTACGACGAGGTCGTCCATATCGATCTCTCCAAACTGGAACCTTTCCTCAACGGTCCCTACACGCCCGACGCGGCCTGCCCGGTCGGTGCATTCAAGGACCGGCAGGCGCGGGAGCATTTCCCGCACCGGGTGGAAGTGAGCCTGATCGGCTCCTGCACCAATTCTTCCTACCAGGACCTTTCGCGCGCGGCCGCCGTGGCCCGGGCGGCCCTGGATGCCGGCTTGAAGCCGAAGGCGGAACTGATCGTGATCCCGGGCAGCGCCCAGGTCAAGGCCACGGCGGAGCGCGACGGCCTGCTGGACACCCTGCGCGAAGCGGGCGCCAAGGTGATGTCGAACGCCTGCGGTCCGTGCATCGGACAGTGGGAGCGGCAGACGGACGACCCGACCCGCCGCAACACCATCGTGACCACGTTCAACCGGAATTTCGCCAAGCGCGCGGACGGCAACCCCGAGACGCACGCCTTCATCGCCTCGCCGGCCATGGCGATGGCGGTCTGTTTCGCCGGCGAACTGGATTTCGATCCGCGTACCGATACGGTGGAAGGATGCTGGCTCCGGGCGCCGCGCGGCACGGAACTTCCGCCGCGCGGATTCGTCCCTGACATCTCCGGCTATGTGGCGCCGCAGCCCGGCAGTCCCGGCCCGCAGATCCGTCCGGACAGCAAGCGCCTGCAGGTCCTGAAGCCGTTTGCACCCTGGGACGGACGTGACGTCCTCGCCCTGCCGCTGCTGATCAAGACCAAGGGCAAGTGCACCACCGACCACATCTCGATGGCGGGCCCGTGGTTGAAATACCGCGGCCACCTGGAGAACATTTCCGAGAATCTCCTGATGGGTGCCGTGGATGCTTTCACCGGCAAATCCGGCCCCGTCGCCCCCCGGGCCCGCGCCCTGCGCGACGCCGGCCCCGGCAGCATCGTGGTGGCCGAAGACAATTACGGAGAGGGCTCCAGCCGCGAGCATGCGGCGATGGAGCCGCGCTATCTGGGGGTGCGCGCCGTGCTCGCCAAGAGCTTTGCCCGCATCCATGAGACCAACCTCAAGAAGCAGGGCGTGCTCGCCCTGACCTTCGACGTCCCGGCAGACTATGCCCGGGTACGCGCCGGCGACAGAATCGACATCCTTTGTGCCGGTATCGCTCCCGGCCGTCCCGTCCCGCTGGTCCTGCACCACACCGACGGTTCGCAGGAGCGCATCGAAGCACGCCACAGTTACACCCCGCAGCAGCTTGCCTGGTTCCGGGCCGGCTCTGCCCTCAATACCCTGTCGAAATGACCGTAAAGACGATACCTTATATCTCCGGCGACGGCGTGGGACCCGAGGTCACCGCGTCGATGCGACGCATCCTGGATGCCGCCGTCGCCAAGGCCTACGGCGGCAGCCGCCGCCTGGACTGGCTGGAAGTGCCCGCGGGGCAGAAGGCTTTCGACCGCCTGGGAACCTGGCTGCCGGACGAGACCGTGGAAGCGTTCCGCACGCACGGCATCGGTATCAAGGGCCCCCTCACGACGCCTGTCGGGGGCGGTATCCGCTCACTCAACGTGGCGCTGCGTCAGGGTCTTGACCTGTATGTCTGCCTGCGCCCCGTGCGCTGGTTCCGCGGAGTCGTCTCCCCCGTCCGGCATCCCGAGCGGGTGGACATGGTGATCTTCCGCGAAAACACCGAAGACATCTATGCCGGCATAGAATGGGAGGCCGGTACGCCGGAGGCGGAGAAATTCGGCCGCTTCCTGCGCGAAGAGATGGGAGTGAGCAAGGTCCGTTTCCCGGAGAGTTCTTCCTACGGGGTCAAGCCCGTTTCGCGCGAAGGCACGCGGCGGCTCGTGCGCGCCGCCTGCCGCTATGCACTCGACCATGACCGCCCCTCCGTCACCCTCGTGCACAAGGGCAATATCATGAAATACACCGAAGGCGGCTTCAAGCGCTGGGGCTATGAGCTCGCGCAGGAAGAGTTCGGCGCGGAGATCGCCGCCGGCCGCCTCGTGGTCAAGGACTGCATCGCCGACGCTTTCCTGCAGAACGCCCTGCTCAAGCCCGAAGATTATTCCGTGGTCGCGACCCTCAACCTCAACGGCGACTACATTTCCGACATGCTGGCCGCACAGGTCGGCGGTATCGGGATCGCCCCCGGCGCCAACATCAACTACGACACCGGCGCAGCCCTGTTCGAAGCCACGCACGGCACCGCCCCGGACATCGCGGGACAGGACATCGTGAATCCCTGCTCGAATCTGCTTTCGGGCGTGATGATGCTCGAGCACCTGGGCTGGGACGCTGCCGGAACGCTCATTACCGCCGCCCTGGAGCGCAGCTTCTCGGCGGGTTATGCCACCGCGGACCTCGCCCGCCTGATGCCGGAAGGCAAGGCGCTCGGGACCGCTGCCTTCACAAACCATATCCTCGAACTGCTATGACTTCCAAGACGAAGAAAGAATATCTGATCTACAAGCTCTCCGACGACATGAAGGGGAGTACCCGGATCGATGCCGCGCTGTTCAAGAAACTCGACGTCAAGCGTGGCCTGCGCAACGAAGACGGCACGGGCGTGCTCGTGGGTCTGACCAATATCGGCAACGTCGTGGGCTATGACCGAAAGGAAGACGGCAGTCTGGTACCGATCGAGGGTGAACTGTATTTCCGGGGCTACGAAGTCAAAGACCTCTGCCACGCCATCATCCGCGAAGACCGTTTCGGCTTCGAGGAGATCGCCTTCCTGCTGCTCTCCGGCCGGCTGCCCGACCGCGAGGAGCTGGATGAGTTCAGCGACCTGATCCTGGACAACATGCCCCTGGAGCAGAAGACGCTCCTGCACATCATCGAGATGGAGGGCAACGACGTGATGAACATCCTGGCGCGCAGCGTGCTGGAGTTCTATACCTTCGACGGCAATCCGGACGACGTGTCCCGCTACAACCTGATGCGCCAGAGCATCGAGCTCATCTCGAAGTTCCCGACCATCATCGCCTATGCCTACAACATGCTCCGCCGCAAGGAGCTGGGCCGCACGCTGCATATCCGCGATGCGCGCCCGGACCGTTCCCTCGCGGAGAATTTCCTGTATATGCTCAAGGGCTCGGGCTACACCCGCCTGGACGCCCGCACCCTGGACCTGCTGCTGATCCTGCACTCCGAGCACGGCGGCGGTAACAACTCCACGTTTACGGTACGCGTGACCTCCTCCACCGGCACGGACACCTATTCCTCCATCGCGGCCGGCATCGGTTCGCTGAAAGGACCCAAGCACGGCGGCGCCAATCTCAAGGTCTGCGAGATGATCGATTTCCTCAAGGAAAAGGTCTCCGACTGGGCCGACGAGAAGGAGATCGCCGGCTGGCTGCGCCGGATCCTGAACGGCGACGTCCTCGACAAGAGCGGCCTCATCTACGGCATCGGCCATGCGGTTTACACCAAGTCCGATCCGCGTACGGTCCTGCTTAAGGAGATGGCGCGCGAGCTTGCGGCCGAGAAGGGGCGTCTGGAAGAGTTCGAATTCATGGAGCGGGTGGAGCGCCTCGCCGTCGAGCAGGTGTACACCGCCAAGGGGCAGCGCAAGGCGCTCTGCGCCAACGTGGATTTCTACTCCGGCTTCGTGTACGACCTGATCGGCATCCCGCGCGAGATCTACACCCCGCTCTTCGCGATGGCGAGGATCGTGGGCTGGTGCGCACACCGCAACGAAGAGCTCAATTTCGAAGGACGCCGCATCATCCGCCCGGCCTACCGCTGCGTCACCGACGAGAAGGAGTATGTCGGGTTGGCGGAAAGATAACGGTTCGTATCGTTTTTTTTACTATCTTTCCCGTTGCTAAACCACAGTAACGATGTATTTCCCCGACCCCGACCATTATCGTCACTGGCAGGGCTTCCGAGCCTATATGTCCGATCGAGAGATAGACAACTGTGACGATTTCGGACCGGAGGACGGTGCCGAAGCCTCCCCGGCGCCCGCACC
>JAAYCA010000078.1 GCA_012744435.1 Bacteroidales bacterium | reverse complement strand
GGGCCCCTCCCGTTCACGGGGCCGCGGGCGGCCACGGTTCCCGCCCGGCAGACAGGCAGCTGCCTCTGCAAAACTTCGCTTCGCTCATCCCTCCCACGCCTGTCGGCGCGGGCCCCTCCCGTTCACGAGGCCGCGGGCGGCCACGGTTTTGCCTGAGGCAGCTGCCTGTCCGCCGGGCTCTGCCGCCACGGAGAGGGCCGTGGATGCCGGGAGCGCTGGGGGCCGGATTTGCTCCCGGCAACCTATTTCCCGAAGAGGGCGGTTACGACCCTTTCATCCAGGCGGAGCATCCGCTGGATCTGCTTGTAGCCGGCTTTGTAGTCGAAATGGAGCAGGCGGGCCATCTCCAGTTTGGCGTCCATCGGGAGCGTTTCCGGCCGGCTGTTGCCATAGTGGTCTTTACATAACTGGCGAAGGACGAGGAACAGCTCATTGTCTGTATAGAATATGCTGTCTCCCAATAGGTTGGCAATGTCCCGGTAGGCCTCGACATTCCGGGATACCAGCGAGAAATAATGCCGGGCATCCCGGAATACGCCTTCTCCCAAGTCCAGTTGGCAGTAGGATGCCGGGGACAGATATCCGTCTACAAGAAAGTGTTGGGCGGGGTATTCAATCGAATGGCTGAGAAACAGATCTCTTTTCTGACGGAAGGTCAGATCGCCATAGATCCCGTCCGCCCGAAGGCAGGCATCACGGTTAAAGAAGAACCGGTTGGCACCCCAGGGATAAGTGAATGGTGTATAATCCGGATGAACGACATATCCATTTCTATTGACATAGGCGATGGTGTTGCGCAGGAACGGCAGGTCTCCGATGGGGAACAACTCTGCCTTGAATGCGCCGAGATCCATGATCTTTCCCTTGGATTGATAAAATCTGGATAGACGGCGCCGGTAGTGGGAGAACCATTCTTCACCTCGCATGAGCGGTCCTTCTCCAACGAGATGGAGGTGATTGCGCATCACCTCGAAGGTAATGATGCGGATGTCCGGGACCAAGTGGGAGCAAAGGGCCACCAGGTTCATGGCAAAGCGAAAGTCCGTCTCTTCTTCAAACAGTTGGGCGACCGCATCCCCCGGTGTGCAGAGATGAAAGAAAGGTCCGTGGGAACAGAATAATCTTTCACACTGTCGTTCCTGTTCCTGAAAGGATAGCAGGCGTGATGGTTTTGTCGTAAAGTCTTTCATGGCGGCAAAACTACGGAGAAAGAGCCGTTTGTCCCGACGCTTAATCGTTTAATTGCCGGATTTTGTTGATAGAGGCTAGCCTTGAATGAGTTATGCTTGCCGGGTGTGCGCAGTCGCCGATAAATAACCTGGAAGTACGCCGGGTTTTATACTCTTTCACCTATTGTCGCCGGCGCTGAAAGGGCGGTGGTACCGGGAGCGGCGGCAGGTCATTTTGCTCCCGGCGGGCAGTTTTTCCGCCTCCCGGGAGCGCTGAGAGCCGGATTTGCTCCCGGCGGGCGGGGACCTTCTTCCCAGGGAGGGAAAGCGGATACCGGGAGCGCTAGCAGGTCATTTTGCTCCCGGCGGGCAGTTTTTCCGCCTCCCGGGAGCGGTGAGAGCCGGATTTGCTCCCGGCGGCCGGGGACCATCTTCCCAGGGAGGGAAAGCGGATACCGGGAGCGGCGGCAGGTCATTTTGCTCCCGGCGGGCAGTTTTTCCGCTTGCCGGGAGCGCTGGGGGCCGGATTTGCTCCCGGCGGGCGGTTATAGGACGAAGAGGGGCGAGGGGGTCATGCGCGGCAGCGGACAGAGGCGCGGGATGCGGGTGTCCGTGCCGGCGAACAGGCCCTGCAAGATGCCGGAGGAGGCCTGGTAGGCCAGTTCCGGGGTATTATTGTGCTCGCTGAGGTGGCACAGGAAGACGTTCCGCAGGCCGGGGTGCGCGAAGTCGCGCAGGGCCTGTGCGCATTCTTCGTTGGACAGGTGCCCGTGGCCGCCGCAGATGCGGTCCTGCAGGTCTTTGGGGTACGGTCCGTGGCGGAGCATGTACAGGTCGTAGTTGGACTCGACGACCACGGTGTCGGCCTGCCGGGCGAAGCTCAGCGCCTGTGGCACCATCCGCCCGATGTCGGTCATGATGACGAACTTGTGGTCGTCCAGGAGGAGGGCGTAGCCGTAGGTGCAGGAGGCGTCGTGCGGCACCTCGAAATACTGCGCCCGGATGCGTCCCGGCACCAGTTCGTTCCAGCCCGGGGCGAGCGTCCGGCTGCAGCGGCCGTAGTACTCGCCGGTGATGAAATGGCGCGACAGGGCGCCGGCCAGCGGGGGCGGCGTCCAGACGGGCTTGCGCAGATGCTTGCAATAGGAGCCCAGCGAGCGGATATGGTCGTTGTGGTCGTGGGTGATGAGCAGGCCGGCGAAGTCGTCGAAGCAGAGCCCTTCGAGCGCCAGCTCCTTCTTGAGCCGCCGGGGGCTGAAGCCGGCGTCCACCAGCACGCCTGCCTCGCAGGCGCCCGCTTCGCTGAATATGCCGAGAAAGTAGCAGTTGCCGCAACTGCCGGACGAGAAGGACTTGAACTTAATTGTTTTCATCCGAGCAGTATTTGGAGATCACGCTGTAGGAGTCCGCGACGCCGAGCTCGCCGGCGCGGGACAGGTCGATGCAGCCTTTCTCCGTGTCTTTCAGGTAGATCAGTACGAGTCCCCGATTGTAGTAAGCGTCCCCCATGTTGGGATAGAGCTTGATGGCCATGTCGTAGTTCTCAAGGGCTTCGACAAAGCGCGAAGACAGGCACTGGAGGTTGCCCAGGTCGAAGTACAGGTACGGGATGTCGGGCAGGATGGCGAGCGCCTCGCGGATGTCGGCGATGGCCTCCGAATAATCGTAGCTGCGCGCCACGCGGTCGCTCACGCGCGCCCGGGCCGCCCCGTCGGTGTCCATCGAGAGCGTCTGTACGTTGCCCTCGAGCGAAGCGATGAAATCGATCATCTCCGCTTTCAGCACGCCCCGGTTCATCAGGTAGAAGGCCTTGTAGTAGCGGGCGTAGCGGTCCCGCTCCCCGTCGTCCTCCGCGGCTTCGACCGCCCGGTCGAACCAGTTCAGGGCGGAATTGAACTGCTTGCGCTGCAGCTCCTGCAGGCCCTTGGCGAAGTATTCCTCGGCATTGGTCGTGAAGAGGTAGTTGTCCGTGCCGGTGCTTTCCGTATTGCCTAGGGTGATGGGGGTCGGGGCGCCGTCGATGAAGCGGTCGATCAGCACGTTCTCATACTGGCGGGAGAGGGCCACGCTGCGGTTTTCCCGTTCCGGGGCCAGGCTGAAGCGGTACAGGGGCCGCAGCCGGATGTCGATGTCGCGGTGCTGCAGGAGCTCGTCGTCGAAGTCCTTCTTGGCGAAGTCGGCGTCCAGGGCGAGCAGCGAACTGTATTGGCGCGTGGTGTCGGCGAAGGAGGTCTCGCCGCTGCGGGCGCGGTAGTCGCGGATCTTCTGCTGCGCGGTCTGGTAGTCCGCCCGCGATTCGCGCGTGCGCCCGAGCATGTTTTCGACGTAGGAACGGTTCAGGTAGGCCTTGGCGAAGTCCGGATAAAGCTCGATGGATTTGTTGTAATCCTCCAGCGCGTCCTGCCAGCGGCCCATTTCCACGAAAATGGCCGCGCGGTTGTAGTGCGCGAGGACGTTGCCCGGGTTGATGTTGATCACCCGGTCCATGTCTCCGAGCGCCTCCTCGAAGGCGCCGACCTGGGCGTAGATGAGGCTGCGGTTGTAGAGCGTGAGCGCGTTGCCGGGTTCGTGCTCGAGCACGGTGTCCAGGTCCTTCATCGCCTCGTTGTAACGCTTCTGCTCATAGTGGATCAGCGCCCGGTTGAAATAGGCAAAGGTGTTGGATTCGTCCAGCTCGATGGCGCGGTCCAGGTCCGCCAGCGCCTCGTCGTAACGCTTCTGGTCGGCGTACACGCGGGCCCGGCGCACGAAACCCTCGGGCTCGAAGCGGTCGATGCGGATGGCGCGGTTGTAGTCGTCCAGCGCCCGGGTGGTGTCGGACAGGAACAGGTAGCAGGCCCCCCGGTTGAGGTAGGCGGAGGGATCCCTGGGCTCCTTCTTGATGTAGTAGTCGAAGTCCGCGACGGCCTCCTCGAAACGCTGCGCGAGGAAATAGGCCACCCCGCGCGAGAAATATACGCCCTCCTGTCCGGGCCGCAGCTCGATGGCGCGGTCGAAGTCGCGGAAGGCGGCGTCATAATCGCCGAAGCGGCTTTCCGTGATCGCCCGGTAGTGGTAGCCGTTGGTGAAAACGGGATTGAGGCGGACGGAGGTGTCGAAGTCCGTCTGCGCGCCGCGCAGGTCGC
>JAAYCA010000077.1 GCA_012744435.1 Bacteroidales bacterium | reverse complement strand
CTGCGGAAATAATTGAGGCCCCAGCCGGCGTAGAACCAGACCGTGATCCAGAGCAGCAGGCTGACCAGGGCCGCCCAGCGCTTGCGGAGGAAGATCAGGTAGACGAACGCCAGGACCGCGGCGGCGACCACGACCCACTCGTCCAGCGAGACCGGCAGCCGGGCGCTCAGCCATGACATGGCGCCGGACCAGACCGGGTAGATGTGCAGCGCGTACCAGTCCGCCCAGGGGCTTCGGGCGCGGCACAGCAGCACCACGCCCAGCAGCAGGGCTGCAATCAGCGAAGAACGGAGGCTTTTACGGGTTGAGGGCGTCATACGCTTGGGAGAAATCTTTTTTGCCTTTCGCAAAGATAATTTTTATTTTTGCAAACTTAGTAGCTTGTATTATCATTATGGACAATCTTGATGAGATCAGAAACCGGATCGACGGGGTCGATGCGCAGATGACTTCGCTGTTCGAGCAGCGGATGGAACTGGTGCGTGAGATCGTCGCCTACAAGACGGCGCACGGTCTGGCGATCCTGGATCCTACCCGCGAAGAAGAGATCATCCGCCGCAATGCATCCAGGGTCTCCGACCGCGACATCCGGGAGTATTATGTCAATTTCCAGAAAGAGGTAATGTCCCTGTCGTGCGACTGGCAGCGCCGGCTGAGCCGGGGGCTGAGAGTCGCCTACAGCGGCGTACCCGGGGCTTTTGCCTATATCGCCGCGATGCGACTGTATCCCGGTGCGGAGCTGATCGCCCAGGCGGACTTCGAACAGGCCTACCGTGCCTGCGAGCGGGGAGAGGCCGATGTGGCGGTGCTTCCTTTTGAGAACAGTTTTTCCGGAGAGGTCTCTTCCGTGACGGACCTGATGTTCTCCGGTACGCTGTATGTCAATCAGGTGATCGAGGTGGAGGCGGAGCAGAATCTGCTGGGGCTGCCCGGCGCGGACAAGACACAGCTCCGCAAGGTGTACAGCCACCCCCAGGCGCTTGCCCAATGTACGGATTATATCCACAGCAAAGGTCTGGAGGCCATCGGCGTGTCCAATACCGCCACGGCTGCCAAACAAGTCGCCGAGATGCAGGATTCCAGTTGCGCCGCCATCGGTACGGCCGAGGCCGCGACGCTCTACGGCCTCGAGATTCTCGAGCCCCGGATCAACTCCAGCCGCACCAACACCACCCGTTTCGCGGCGTTCTCGCGCATGCTCCGCCTGGACAAGGAAAACAGGCGCAAGATGGGCAAGCACTTCATCCTGATGTACACGGTCAAGAACGAAGCCGGCGCCCTCGCGCAGACGCTCAACATTATCGGCGCCCACAATTTCAACATGTGCAACCTCCGCAGCCGGCCGATGAAAGAGCTCCTGTGGAACTATTATTTCTTTGTCGAGCTGGACGGCGACGTGGCGACGGACGAGGGCAGCAGCCTGCTGCATGAGCTCGCCCCGCTGTGCGACCGCCTCAAGCTCGTCGGATCATTCTATACCCGTTAGTCATGAAGAACTCGATAGGCAGCAGCGTGATCCTCACGGTGTGGGGCGAAAGCCACGGACCCGCCGTGGGCGTGGTGCTGGACGGCCTCTGCCCGGGGATCCCGGTGGACGAGGCTTATATCGCGGAGCAGCTTGCCCGCCGCCGTCCGGCCGGACCGGCCGACACGGCGCGCGTGGAGCCGGACCGTTTCCAGCTGCTCAGCGGCGTGTATCGGGGCCGGACCACGGGCTCGCCGCTTACCATCCTGATTCCCAATGAAAATGTCCGCAGTGCGGACTATGCGGCCCAGGAGCGTCTCGCCCGTCCTTCGCATGCAGACTTCAGCGCCCAGATGAAATACCACGGATTCCAGGATCCCCGCGGCGGCGGCCATTTCTCCGGCCGCGTGACGGCCGGGATCGTGGCGGCCGGCGCCATCTGCCGCCAGGCCCTCTCCGCCAGGGGAATCCGCCTTGCGACGCACATCCTGCGTCTCGGAGACGTGGAGGACGCCCCGTTTACGGACGTGGCCTCCGAAATCGAACGCATCGAGGCGAAACGTTTTCCCCTGATCCTCGACCTGGAGGAGCAGGCGGAGGCGGTCGTGCTGGCCGCCAAGGCGGAGCAGGACTCCGTCGGCGGCGTTGTCCAGACCGGTATCTGCGGCCTTCCCGCCGGGCTGGGGGAGCCCTGGTTCGACTCGCTCGAAGGGGTGCTTGCCCGGGCGGCTTTCGCCCTCGGCGGCGTCAAGGGCATCGAATTCGGCGACGGCTTCGGCCTCTGTTCGCTGCGCGGCTCCCGGGCAAACGATCCCTTCCGCATGCAGGAGGGCCGCGTGGTCACGGCAAGCAACCGGAGCGGCGGCATCAACGGCGGCATCACCAACGGGATGCCGGTCCTGTTCAACCTGGCCGTCAAGCCGACGCCGTCCATCGCCCGCACGCAGCAGACGGTGGATTTCGTGGAAGGGAAGGATGCGGAGCTCTCGCTGACCGGCCGCCACGACCCGGCCATCATCCGCCGGATCTGCCCGGTCGTGACCGCCTTGACCGCCGTGGTGCTCTGCGACCAGCTCGCCTTGCGTTTCGGGACCGATTATTTCACGCAGCCATGACAAGATTCATCAATTACCAGAAGGTGCTTATCGTGGGCCTCGGCATGATCGGCGGCTCCTATGCCCAGAAGCTCAGCGCGCTGGGGTTCGAGGTCGGTGCGCTGGCCCGGCGGCAGGAGACCCTGGATTACGCCCTGGAAAAGGGTTTCATCGCCCACGGTCGTCTGGAGGTGACGCGGGACTACGTTTCGCAGTTCGATCTCGTGGTCTCCGCCCTGTATCCCAAAGCTTTCGTGGATTGGGTGGAAAAGTACCAGGATTATCTCAAGAGCGGTGCCGTCATCACGGATGTGACCGGCGTCAAGCGGGCGGTGGTCCCTGCCGTACAGGGGATGCTGCGGCCGGACCTGGAGTTCGTGCCGGCGCACCCGATGGCCGGCCGCGAGCGTTCCGGCGTAGAGTATGCCGACTGCCACGTCTTCGCCGACGCCAACTTCATCATCACCCCTACGGAGCGCAACACGCCGGAGGGGATCGAACTTGTCCGTACCTTGGGCTGCATCCTGGGCTTCCGCCACATCGCCGTGCTTTCTCCGGAGGCGCACGACGAGATGATCGGCTTCCTCTCGCAGCTCACGCACTGCATCGCCGTGGCCCTGATGGACTGCAAGGAGTCGGAGCACCTGGCGGAATACACGGGAGATTCCTTCCGCGACCTTACGCGCATCGCCCGGATCAACGAGAACATGTGGACGGAGCTCTTCCTGGAGAACCGGGACGAGCTGCTCAGGCAGATGGATCTGTTCCTCGACAAGTTCTCCCAGCTCCGCGACGCGCTGGCGGCGAAGGACGAAGATACCATGAAGGAGATGATGCGGCTGTCCTCCTACCGCCGTTCTTTCTTTGATAAAAAGTAAGCAAGCATGAATATGATTTTCAAGCGCAAGCTTCTGATCCCCAGCGAGATCAAGGAAATGTACCCCGTCTCGCAGGAGGGGATGGAAGCCAAACGGCGCAACGACGGAAACATCCGTTCGGTCTTCAGCGGAGAGAGCGAAAGGCTGCTGCTCGTGATCGGCCCCTGTTCAGCCGACCGCGAGGATGCGGTGATCGAGTATATTTCCCGGCTTCGGGGTCTTCAGGACCGCGTCGCGGACAAGATCGTGATCGTGCCGCGCATCTATACCAACAAGCCGCGCACCACGGGCTCCGGCTACAAGGGGATGCTCCACCAGCCCAATCCCCAGTTGCACTCCGACATGCTCCGCGGGCTGATCGCCATCCGCAAACTGCACATGCGCGCGCTGAACGAGACCGGATTCTCCTGCGCCGACGAGATGCTCTATCCCGAGAACCACCGTTTTCTGGACGACCTGCTGTCGTACGTCGCCGTGGGGGCGCGTTCGGTGGAAAACCAGCAGCACCGCCTGACGGCGAGCGGCCTGGACGTCCCGGTGGGGATGAAGAACCCGACCGGGGGTGACCTCTCCGTGATGATGAACGCCCTGAAAGCCGCTCAGAGCAGCCACACGTTCATCTATCGCAACTGGGAGGTGGAAAGCAAAGGCAATCCGTTTGCGCACGCCATCCTGCGGGGCTACATGGATTCTCACGGGATTACGCATCCCAACTATCACTATGAGGACCTTTTCCACCTGTGCGAACTGTACGCAGACAGCGGCCTGGCCAATCCGGGGGTGATCGTAGACACGAATCATTGCAATTCCGGCAAACGCTATGACCAGCAGGTCCGCATCGCCAAGGAAGTACTGCACTGCACGCGCCACAGCGCCGACATCCGCCGCGTGGTCAAGGGACTGATGGTCGAATCCTATCTCGAGGACGGCTGCCAGAAACCTGACGGGGGCGTGTACGGCCAGTCCATCACCGACCCTTGCCTGGGTTGGGAGAAAACCGAGCGCCTGGTGCTCGACCTCGCAGAGTTGTGGGTGTAAGCTGATCCGGATATGACCAATACTTCCTCCGAACGCATTCTGGAGCTGCACCGTCACCAGCGCGACTACTTCGCCAGCGGCGTCACCCTGGACCTGTCTTTCCGGAAGGAAATGCTCCGCAAACTTCTGGGCGCCATCAAGAAATGGGAAAAGCCCCTTTACGAAGCACTCCTGACCGACCTGCACAAATCCGAACAGGAGGCCTTCCTGACCGAAGTCAGCCTGGTGACGGGCGAGATCCGGAACCACCTTCGGAACCTGTCCCGCTGGGCGCGCGCGAAGTGCAAGCCCACCCCGATGCAGATGATACCCTCACGCAGCCGCATCGTGAGCGAGCCGCTGGGATGCAGCCTCATCGTCGCTCCGTGGAACTATCCGGTCCAACTGCTGCTCAACCCGCTCGTCGGCGCCATTTCCTCCGGCTGTACGGCCATCCTCAAGCCCTCTCCCTATGTCCCGAACGTCTCCCGCGTGCTCGGCGAGATGATCAGCTATTCCTTCGATGAGCATTATATCGCGCTCGTGCAGGGCAACCGCGAGGTCAACACGCAGCTGCTGGACCTGCGCTGGGATGTCATCTTCTTCACGGGCAGTCCGGCCCTCGGGCGCCTGGTCATGCAGGCGGCTTCCAGGCACCTCACGCCCGTGGTGCTGGAACTCGGTGGCAAGAGCCCCTGCTTCATCGCTGCGGGCGCCGACCTCAAGCTCGCGGCCAAACGCCTCGCATGGGGCAAGGCCCTGAATGCGGGACAGACCTGCATCGCACCGGATTATGTGCTGATTGACAAAAAGATACGGGATGCTTTCGTGGATGAGTATTTCCGTCAGGTCCATGCTTTGCTGGGCGAGGATCCGCAGCGGACGGAGCATTTCGTGCGCATGGTCAATGACAAGGCCTTCGAGCGCGTCGCGTCCTACATCTCCGGTCCGGACGTCTCCGGAACCGTACGCGGCGGCAAGACCGATCCCGCCACACGCTACATCGAGCCTGCGGTCGTACTTGACCCGGCCCCCGATTCTCCCGTGATGACCACGGAAGTCTTCGGCCCTGTCCTGCCGGTCTGCTCCTACGACACGCTGGATGATGCCGTTGCCTTCGTGAACGGCCGCGAGAAGCCGCTGGCGCTGTATTTCTTCGGGAGGCTGAAAGATGGAAAGGACGTTGTCCGCCGCACCTCCTCGGGCGGTGCCTGCATCAACGACACCATCATGCACATCGTGAATGAGAAAGTTCCTTTCGGCGGGGTCGGCAACTCCGGCATGGGCAGCTACCATGGCAAGCTCAGCTTCGACGCTTTCACCCACGAACGTGCCCTGATCATCACGCCGCGCCGCCTGGACCTTCCTTTCCGCTACATGCCCTACAAACTGTACAGGCTTTTCCGCCTGATCCTGGGCTAGTTCCGGCGCAACGACGGGTGCAGCAGAGACGTTATTCCGTCAGAAGAGGGCGATGATTTTCGGAACGAAAACGATCAGTCCGACGGCTGCCGCCGCAAGGGCGCAGAGCAGGACGGCCGCGGCCGCGAGGTCCTTCACGTCACGGATCCGTTCGTCCTGATCCGGCTGGATCACGTCGGCGAGCCGCTCGAGGGCGGTATTGAAAGCCTCTGCCGAGAGGACCAGGCCGATGGCGAAGGCGACGCCGATCCACTCCGCGGCGGAAATCCGGAAAATGAATCCCGCGGCAATCACCAGGACCGATATGATGCAGTGGATGCGGGCGTTGGACTCTTCCCGAAGCAGGTCGGCGAAGCCGGAGAAGGCATAGTGGAAACTGTGACGCAGTTTCTTGGAGGAGATTTTTCCGTCTTTTTGCATGGCTGTCATTTCTTCTCGTAGAGGAAACGTTTGATCTTCTGGGTCGCGGTCTTGCTGAAGGGTTCTTTCTGGATCTCGACATCCTTGATCTTGGAGAAACGGCTGACTTTGGCGTTGACAAAGTCGAGGATGGCCTGACGGCGCTTCTCCAGGTCTTCAATGAACTTGTCCTGGCCCTCCAGGTCCCAGTCGAGCACGTTTTCATCGAACTTCACGAGGGCGATCAGCCGGCCGTCGCGCTGGATCACCAGAGACTCGCCGATCCCCTCGAAGGTGTTGATGACATGCTCGATCTCTTCGGGATAGATGTTTTCTCCGGAGGCGCCGACAATCATGTTGCGCAGGCGGCCGCGGATGGAAAAACGGCCTTTTGCGTCGATGGCGGCCAGGTCTCCGGTGCGGAACCAGCCGTCCTGGCTGAGGACCGCCTGCGTACGCTCGTAGTCCTTGTAGTAGCCGAGCATGACGTTGGGCCCCTTGACGGTGATTTCGCCCAGGCCGGTCTCGGGGTTGACGTTCTCGAGGCGGACCTGCGAGCAGTGCGTCGCGGGACCGGTGGTGCCGATGCGGGTCTTGTAGGGCGAAGCGGCGCAGACGAGCGGCGCCGTCTCCGTGAGCCCGTATCCGATGGCGTAGGGGAAACCGGCGCGATGCAGGAAGGTCTCCACCTCGGGATCCAGCTTGGCGCCGCCGATGCCGAAGAAGTGGATGCGACCGCCGAAAATCTTCCGGAGTTTCATGCCGACCAGCCAGGCGAGCACGCCCGGAACATGTTCCTGCAGGAAGGACAGGAAGCGGCTTCCGCGGACGGTGGGGACGATGCTGGACTTGTACATCTTCTCGATGATGAGCGGCACGGAAAGCATCGTGGTGGGACGGATCGTCTTCAGCGTCTCCTTCAGGATGGTCGGGGTGGGAACACGGCGGAGATAGCAGACATGCGCCCCGACGGAGAAGGGATACAGCATCCCGATGGTCAGTTCGTAGGTGTGCGCCATCGGCAGCACGGACAGGAAGACCGAGTGACGGGTCTCGTGCTGGGCGTACCAGGAGTCAAGTACCGTCGTGCAGAAGTTGCGGTGGCTCAGCATCACCCCTTTCGGCGAACCGGTGGTGCCGGAGGTATAGATGAGCGCCGCCATGTCCATGGGGTTGGGCGTGGCCATGCGGCCGTCGCAGGTGAAGGCGTCGTCTTCGTGTTTGATGAAAGAAAAATCCTCGATGTCGATGACGAGGCTGAGCCGCTCCATCGCCTTGTCGGAAATCTTTTTCAACTGCCGTCGGGAGATGAACAGGGCCTTGGCTTCGGAATGCTCGAGGATGGTCTCCACTTCGCTGGAAGACAGCTCGTTGAGCATGGGAACGGCCACGCGCCCGTAGGCGGTGCAGGCGAAGAAGGCAATGCTCCAGTGGGGCATGTTTTCCGACAGGATGCCCACCTTGTCAAAGGCGCTTATGCCAAAGTTGGACAGGATCCGCGACAGATTGTCGCAGGTCTCCCGGAATTGGGCGTAAGTGTATTTCTGTTTCCCGTCCGTGAAGGACGCTGCGGTACGTTTTGCGTACTTGGAGGAGGCGTAGTCGTAGAGGTCGGACAGGGTCCTGAATTCGTGTCGCATCAGTGGGTCAGGTATTGGTCGGGGTGAAAGGCGCCCAGGTCCATCGATTCGTAAATGGCCTGGATGCGGCGGGTGTCGGCAGCGGCGTCGTCGGTCAGCTCGATCTTCTGTCCGCGACCGATGCGCTTGCGCTTCCAGTCGAAATAGCCCAAGTACACGGGGACGCCTGTCTCCCGGGCGATGAGGTGGTATCCGCTCTTCCAGCGACGGATGGGTTTGCGGGTGCCTTCCGGAGCGATGGCGAGATGGAAAAACTCCCTCTCGTTCATCTGTCGGATCAGGCTGCGCACCAGGGTGCTGGAATTGCTCCGGTCCACGGGGATGGCGCCCATGGCCTTCAGAATCCATCCCAGCGGCGGGAAGAACATTTCTTTCTTCACCATGCAGAGCGCATCGCCGCCGATGGATTTGTAGTACAGGTAAGCAATGAGGAAATCCCAGACGGAAGTGTGCGGGACGCCGAGCATGATGCATTTCTTCTCCTCGGGGAGCGGTTCGACCACCGTCCACCCGAGTTTGCGCAGCGCCCAGCCGCAGAACTTACGCCATCCCATCCCCGTTAGCGTTTGCAGTATTCCTTCAAACCCTCGCCCAGGATGTTCAGGGCCTTCTCCAGTTCGGGCACCTCCAGGACATAGGCGATGCGGGCGTGGTTGCGTCCGGCGCCCGGAGTCTTGTAGAAGGAGGTGGCTGGGGTCACCATGGTGGTGGCACCGTCCATGCTGAAGTCGGTAAGCATCCAGCGGGCGAAGTCTTCCGCGTCATCCACCGGGAGCTCCACGACGGTGTAGAAGGCGCCGTAGGGGGTGGGGGCGAAGACGCCCGGCATGGCGTTGAGCATCCGGACTGCACAGTCGCGCCGGCGGATGTATTCCGCCTTGACCTCGTCGAAGTAGGACTGCGGGGTATCGAGGGCGCCGATGGCGGCGTACTGCCCGAGCACCGGCGGACAGAGGCGGGACTGGGCGAATTTGAGGGCGGCGGCCATCACGTCCTTGTTGTGGGAGACGATGCAGCCGATGCGCGCGCCGCAGAGGTTGTAGCGCTTGGAGACGGAATCCGCCAGGATGACGTTCTGCTCGCATCCCGGGATGTTCATGGCCGAGAAATGCGGCTCTTCCGTGTAGCAAAATTCGCGGTACACCTCGTCGGAGATGAGGAAGAGGTCGTGGCGGCGGCAGAAATCGCCGATGGCGAGCATCTCATCCTTGGTGAAAAGCTTGCCAGAAGGGTTGCAGGGGTTGCTGATCAGCACGGCGCGGGTCGCGGGAGTCACGAGCTTCTCGAACTCGGCGATGTCGGGGACCTTGAAGCCTTCGCGGATGTCGGTCGGGACGGCCTTGAGGGTGATGCCGTTCAGATAGGCGAACGTCTGGTAATTCGTATAGAAGGGCTCGACGACGATGACCTCTTCACCGGGGCCTGCGGCGATCTGCATGGCCACGGCGAAGGCTTCACTGCCGGCAACGTCGACCAGCAGTTCGCTCACTTCGATGTCGATGCCGATTTTCTTGTAATATTTTTCGACCATCCCTTCCCGGAGCTCGATCAGTCCGGCGGAATTGGTATAGGAAAGGTGGTGCATCCCCTTGCATTTGGCCACGACGGCCTCGAAGGCACAGTCGGGCGATTTGATGTCGGGTGCGCCGACGTTGAGGTGATACACGTGGAGGCCCCGTGACTTGGCCGCATCGGAAAGGGGAACCAGTTTGCGGATGGCGGACGCAGGCATGGCCTGGGTCCTGGCTGAGATGTTCAGGGACATGACTACTGAAATAACGTTTTTAAATCCGCGCAAAAATACCGAATAATCTCAAATCAAGCAAACATCCCGGACAAAATGTCGGTGCACGGTTTTTGCATGGAGGAGCGCCCGATTATGGAAACAATCAGGAATCAGGAGTTTGGCGGCGAGAGGCCGCTGTACAACCGTCACGGACTCCGTCTCGAGAAGGTGATCATCCACCCGGGGGAGTCTTCCATCAAGGAAGGATCCGACATAGAGGCGCACCAATGCCGTTTTGAAGGGAAATATGTTTTCTGGTGCTGCGAGAACATCCTTGCAGCCGACTGCCATTTCGTCGAAAGTGCCCGTTCTTCCCTGTGGCACAGCCGCGGGATGGAATTGCGGGACTGTCTCCAGGAAGCGCCGAAGATGTTCCGCGAGAGCGCGGACATCAAGCTCCGGCGTGTCGTGATGCCGCATGCGCAGGAGACTTTCTGGTCCTGCGACGGCATCGACATCGAGGACGTGGAGGCGCACGAGGCCGACTACATCTTCATGCATTGCAGCAACGTCAAGGTGCGCAATCTCAAGCTGTTCGGCAATTATGCCTTCCAGCATGCGCGGAACGTGGAGATCCGCGACAGCGACCTGCAGAGCAAGGATTCCCTGTGGGAAACGGAGAATGTCACGGTTTACGATTCCTTCATCAACGGGGAGTACCTGGGCTGGCATTCCCGGAACCTCCGCCTGGTGCGTTGCCGCATCGGCGGCACCCAGCCGCTTTGCTATGCCGACGGTCTGGTGCTGGAGGACTGCACCTTCGAGCCGGACGCCGACCTGGCACTGGAGTATTCTGACGTGCAGGCCACCGTCCGGGGACACGTCGTGTCCATCAAGAATCCGCGCTCCGGCTTCATCAAGGCTGATTCCTGCGGCGAACTGATCCTGGACGGCAACATCAAAAAACCCGCCGACTGTGAAATCACGATCGGCGGGAAGCGGGTTTGATTCTCCTTTTATTTCTTGAAGATTATTTCTTGAAGAACATCGGGGCCATCTCGTAAAGGCTGCGGCGCCAGGTCAGGAATTCGTGGGCCGTGCCCTCGGAGACGTAGCCCCTGGCGTTGAAGCCGGCATCCTGCAGGGCATTGGCAGCGGCGCGGATCTGGTCCGGGTTTTCCTTGCTGCCGCAGCTGAGGAAGATGCCCTTCACGCCGGTGCTCTTGACTTCGTCAGGGTTGTAGGTGCCTCCGCTCAGCAGACCGTACCAGCCGAACAGCTCCGGACGGGCGAGGGTGATGCTGTGGGTCTCCATGCCGCCCATCGACAGGCCGGCCATGGCGCGGCTGTCTTTCTTGGCGACCGTGCGGAAGTGGCTGTCCACATAGGGGATGAGCTCGTCGCAGAGGACGGTCTCGAAGCCGTTGTCCATCATGCCTCTCGCACCTGCGGCCCGGGGGGCGCCGGGACGGAAGCCCTCGTTGGTCATGCCGTAGGTCATCACCACGATGAACGGTTCGATCTTGCCGTCGGCGATCAGGTTGTCCATGATGAGGTTGGCATGGCCCTGGTTCCACCAGGCATATTCATTCTCACCCCAGCCGTGCTGCAGGTAGAGGACAGGATATTTCTTCTTGTTCTTTTCATACTGCGGCGGGGTGTAGACGAAGGCCTTGCGGAGCCGGTCGGTGCTCCTGGACCAGAACAGGATCTGCTGGACGTTGCCGTGCGGGACGTCCCGCTCGGCGTAGAAGGCCGCATCGTGCGCCGGGATCTCGATGCCGCTCTCCCAGCGGGTGGAGCCGTAATAGTTCTCGGTGCCGGGGTCGTTGAACACGCCGCCGTCGATGGTCAGGTGGTAATAGTGGAACCCTTCGTCCATCGGACCGGCCGTGGTGCCCATCCAGCTGCCGTCTTCCGCTTTGTGCAGGACGGTGCCGCCGGAGCCGCCCAGGCCGAGGCTGACGATCACGGACGTGGCCCTGGGGGCGTTGATCTTGAAACGGGCGTAACCCTGGGAATTCACCATCGGATATTCCTGGCCGGGCTGGTTCTTGGATGAAGGCTGGAAGTCCTCGAGGACCACGGCGTTGTCCAGCTTGGGATCGAAGCCCTTGACGGCGAAGTAGGCCTGCTTTACCTTGTAGTTCTCGTCAATCAGGAGCGGGGCATTGTTGACGCCCAGCCAGGAATCCTTGTCGGAGACGTTCCAGAAGGTGACGCAGTCGATCACGTCCTTGTGCTTGCGCAGCACCTTGAAGAGATTGACGTACTGGTCCTGCTGCATCGTGCGCTCCCAGTCGGCCACCTGGGCCGCGCCCTGGTTGAAGCGCAGGCCGCCGCCCATATCCTCGTTGATGCGGATGTCGAGTTCGGTGACGTGGATGTGCTTCACGACCGTGGAATACAGCGCGATGGCCTTGTCCACGTCGTCCATCGACGGGCCGTAGATGTTGTAGTGGCCCTGCATGCCGATGCCGTCCACCGGCACGCCGGCGTCCTTCATACGCTTGACGAGGTTGTAGATGCGCTGGCTCTTGGCCGGCTCCGCGTCGTTGTAGTCGTTGTAGAACAGCAGCGCGTCGGGGTCGGCCTCGTGGGCGTATTCGAAGGCCTTGTAGATGAATTCTTCCCCGGCGATCTGGTACATCGGGGAGTTGCGCAGCT
>JAAYCA010000013.1 GCA_012744435.1 Bacteroidales bacterium | reverse complement strand
GCGGAATCTCGGGTTGATAACTTCATTAAATGGTTCCTCTTTTTCAACGACGAAAAGAAGAGGAAATTGTGACCTTTCTACCAACCGAAAATGTCAAGGTTACCAACCGTTTTTGTCAATTATACCTCATTTCTGGCCGGGACACGGTGGTTTTATTTGGCCGATTCAAAGGATTGTCGTAGGTTTGTATCATGAAAATGAAATCCATCCTCCTCCCGGCGCTGTGCTGCGCCGCGCTGCTGTTCTGCTGCCGGTGCGCGCAGGCGGCCGGCCCCGCCTCGCAAGTCAAGAAGACGCCGAGCGTCGTCGCTGAGAAAATGCTGGACACCATCCTTTCCGACTACAAAGGAGAAGTGGTGCTGCTGGACTTCTGGGCCACCTGGTGCGGCCCCTGCCTGCGTGCCCACAAAGAGATCGATCCCCTCAAGGAAGGCCGCCTCAAAGATGTCAGATTCGTCTATATCACCAGCACGACTTCGCCCAGGGAAAAGTGGGACGCGATGATCCCCGACATCCACGGCGACCACTATTATCTGACAGACGGACAGCTCAGCGCCATCTACAGCCAGATCAAGACCAACGCCTTCCCGACCTATATCGTGGTGGGCCGCGACGGCTCACGCTCCGAAGCCTTCATCGGCTACCAGGGCGAGAAGATGCTCTCCGTGATCGACAAGGCGCTCAAAACAAAGTAGATCCATGCAATACAGGGCGGACAGGAACGGCATCGGACTCTCGATTCTCGGATACGGATGCATGCGCTTCAGCAAAAAGGGCAATGCCATCGATATCGACAAGACGGAGCAGGAGCTGATGGCCGCCTACCGCTCCGGCGTCAATTACTTCGACACGGTTTACATCTATCCCGGCAGCGAGGCGGCCCTCGGGGAAATCCTCGCCCGCAACGGCATCCGCGAGCGGGTCAAGATTGCGACCAAACTGCCGCAGTATCTCGTCAAGAGCCGCGCCTCGATGGATAAGTTCTTTGAAGAAGAGCTGTCGCGCCTGCGTACGGACCACATCGACTACTACCTGATGCACCACCTGACCGATCCCGCACAGTGGGAGCGGCTCGTGTCCGTGGGCATCCTGGACTGGATCGATGCCAGGAAGGCGTCCGGGGCCATCCGCAACATCGGTTTCTCCTTCCATGGCAACTCGGAGAAATTCCTGAAGATCCTCGCCGCCTACGATTGGGATTTCTGCCAGGTCCAGTACAATTACCTGGACGAGACGACACAGGCGGGCGTGGACGGCGTGAAAGCCGCGGCAGCCCGGGGGATCCCCGTGGTGATCATGGAGCCGCTGCGCGGCGGCAAGCTGGTGAACATGCTGCCCGAGGCGGCCCGCAAGGCCATGGCAGGCAACGGACGGGGCTGGAGCCCCGCGGAATGGGGCTTGCGCTGGCTGTGGAATCAGCCGGAAGTCACGGTCGTGCTGTCAGGCATGAATTCCCTCGAGATGGTGGAAGAGAACGTCCGGACGGCATCGGACGCCACCGCCGGGGTCTTCACCCCGGACGATTTCGCCCTGCTGGAGCAGGTAAAACGCATCCTCCGCGAGCGGGAGAAGGTCGGCTGCACAGGCTGCCGCTATTGCATGCCCTGTCCGCAGGGCGTGGACATTCCCGGCATCTTCAACAGCTACAACACGATGTACATCGAGTCCAAGAGCACCGGCCGCTTCCAGTATGCGCAGGTCTCCTCCCTCACGCGGAAGCCCTCCTTCGCCACGCAATGCATCCAATGCGGCAAATGCGAGAAGCATTGCCCGCAGGGCATTCCCATCCGGGAAAAGCTCAAGGAGGCGGACAAGGCGCTCCGTCCCCTGCCCTACCGGATCGGCATCGCCGCGGCCCGCAAATTCATGTTCCCGTCCAACCGGACACCCAAAGAATGAAATAGTACGAATCCCGCTGCTCGCGACCGACTAGCGCCAGCGGGGCTGCAGAAGCGGCTTGAGCGCTTCCCAGGAGACGGGCACTTCAATGATTCCCGAAGCGTAGGCTGCAATCTCGTAAGGATTGTACACCCAGGTAATCCCCTCCTCCGAGACGGCAAAATTGCCGTTGGGCTCGGGCGTGCCGAAGAGCATCTCCCTGTCCTCTTCGGGGACGGACGCGTCCGCGGCCTCCGCCAGGATATCACACAGCGGGGAATAGTAATCGTCAATGAACAGGTCCTCTTCGAGGATCTTCTCTCCGGTGCCCAGGTCAAAGACATCGCAGCCCAGACCGTAAATGCCGTGGGCTCCGCCGGTGTAGTCGGAATAACTCCCCTGATAGGTCTGCAGTTTGCGCGCCTTGCAGGCGCCGGTGAACTCCCCTTCGCGGGAGAACGTCCACTTGTACATCCAGGCATTGGATTCATTGATTTCTTCCAGGTCGACTCCGTTGTCCGCCAACGTAGCTTCAACCCAGGTGCGGGCGGCCGCAGGCACGTCCGCACTTCCTTCCGCTTCGTCGAAAAGAAGATGGTTCCCGACGATGGCGGCATTGATTCCGTCCATCACCGCCTGCGGCACGCCGCCGGTCAGGTACTGCATGGAGCAAGTCACGGTGACACCGGCATCGAATCCCCCGGCATCGATGCTGTCTTCGAATTCTGCCGCAGCTATCCTGAGTTCCTGCTTGCAGCCTGCAAGCAGCGTAAGCGCCGCCATGACGGGCAGCAACCATTTGATCTGTTTCATCAATTTGTAACGATTTGATTACGGGCAAGTTGTCAATGTATTGGCGCAAAGCCAGACGGAGTCGATCCAGCCGGTCTGCCCGTTCCAGCTGACTTTGACCCATTCGCCGTCTTCGGACATGTCCACCGGACGGACGGTCGCTTCCTGTTCGGTGATCCTGCCGGATACGGCTGCATCTTCGCGCGGTTCCGCATACAGCTTGAGTGTCTGTCCGCCATAATTGCGCGTACCGATGCCCAGTACGGAACTGTGGATCCAGGCATCCTCCTCGAATTCGATGACCTCGCCCTCCATGTCCTCGGACACGACACCGTTCAGGATCTGCCACCAGCCGTTGCTCGGATGATAGACGGCCAGGCTGTAAACGCCATCATCGGGGATCTGGCCGATCACCGTCCCGCCCGGAGCATTGCGGACGTTGGTCGCGCCCTTGTCGGAAATGAAGCAGGCCACCGCCTCCGGAGTGGAAGACTCGAAGGTGAACACACCCGTCTCGCTGTCGAAACGGATCCAGTCCGACGGGCCGTACTCGTTCACGACCTCGATGTCCTTGCCCTGACGGGGCAGCACGAAATTCATGACAAAGCCGTACACGAAGTCTTCCGGCTCCTCGGAATGCGGGATCAGTACGCCCTTCCCGCGGTCGTATTCATAGATATAGAGCCGCGGCATGCTGTCACCGCAAAAATCGGCCACCTTGACCGCGAATCGCTGCCGGCCGTCCTTGACATTCCAGAAGCACATCTCGCCGGCAAGGGTCGCATCACTCATGAAATCAATGGACAGATAGCCGGCGCGCCGGTCCAGCACGAATTCATCCACATCTTCGCCTTGGTAGCCTTCGATGGTGAGATAATTCTTCACGGCATCCCAAAGCACGTTTCCGGGAAACTTATTGGCGAACGCGATGGCAAAATCCACGATCCCCGGCTTGCCCTTGATCTCGGGCACGGGGACCTCTTCGTAGCTCCATCTTTCGGCAATGCGAAAGGAAGACCAGGCTTGTCCGTCCTGGGCGGAAGCAGACAGCAGGCAGGCAACCATCAGCGTTGCAGCAATCATCAATCTTTTCATAGCAAATCATTTACTTCTTCGCAAATATACAAAAAAACTCCCTATCTTTAGCTGTAATTAGAACACCACCTATGGATAACCGACTCATTACCACCCTCGCAGCGCTTCTGCTGCTCCCCTTCTGCCTTCCCGCCGCGCCGCGGCACTTCGAACTCCTCTCGCCCGACGGACGCCTGCGCGTCGGCGTAGAGGCCGGGCCGCAGCTCAGCTATACACTCGACTATGACGGCGTGGCCGTCCTCGCCCCCTCGCAGATCTCCGTCTGTCTGGACGACGGCAGCGCCTATGACGGCAGCGTCCGTTTCCAGAAGGCCATCCGCAGTTCCGTGGACACCCGCGTTCCGGCGACCGCATACAAACGTGCCGAAGTGCACGAGCACTACAACCAGCTCACGCTGCGCTACAAGACCTTCGACCTGGTCCTGCGCGCCTATGACGCCGGCATGGCCTGGCGATTCGTGTCCCGTACCGGCAAGGACTTCATCGTCAGGGACGAGCAGGCGGAATTCCGCTTTGCGGAAGACGCAGAAGCGACCGTCCCCTACATCCGCACCGAGCGGCCGGATGATTCCATCTTCTTCAATTCGTTCGAAAATTATTACTCCGTGCACCCGCTGAGCCAATGGAGCGCCGGCCAGAAAGCCTTCCTGCCCGTGTCTTTCAGCACGCAGCGCGGCTGGCGGGTCAACATCACCGAGTCCGACCTGCTGGACTATCCCGGCATGTACCTGGAGCACCTGGGCGGGACGGCCGTCGGCGGCCTCTTCGCCCCCTACCCCAAAGAGGTGGAGCACGGCGGCTATCACATGCTGCAGGGCATCGTCCGCAGCGCGGAGGACTACATCGCGAAGCAGCCGGCCGGCGCCGCACTCCCCTGGCGGATCGTCTCCGTCGCCACGGAGGACCGCCGGATGCTGGACAGCGACCTGGTCTGGCTGCTCAGCCGCCCCGCCGCGGATTCCGACTGGAGCTGGGTGAAGCCCGGCAAGGTGGCCTGGGACTGGTGGAACGACTGGAACATCTCCGGCGTGCCTTTCCGCGCCGGCATCAACACCGATACCTACAAGTACTACATCGACTTCGCCGCCGCGCACGGGATCGAATATGTCATCCTGGACGAAGGCTGGGCCGTCAACCTCAAGGCAGACCTCTTCCAGGTCGTCCCGGAGATCGACCTCCCCGGCATCGTGGATTACGCCAACTCGAAGGGCGTGGGCATCATCCTATGGGCAGGCTACTGGGCCATGAACCGCGACATCGAAGGTATCTGCAAACACTTCTCCGGAATGGGCGTCAAGGGCTTCAAGATCGATTTCATGAACCGCGACGACCAGCAGATGGTGCAGTTCTACACCGAGGTGGCCGAGACGGCCGCCCGCCATCACCTGCTCGTGGACTTCCACGGCGCCTTCAAGCCCAGCGGCCTGCAGCGTCCCTACCCCAACGTAATCAACCACGAGGGCGTGTCCGGCCTGGAGCAGATGAAATGGGCGCAGCCGACCGTGGACCAGGTGACCTATGACGTCCAGATCCCCTTCATCCGCATGTTCGCCGGCCCGATGGACTACACCCAGGGTGCGATGCGCAACGCCACCCGCTACAACTACCGCCCGGTCAATTCCGAACCCATGAGCCAGGGCACCCGCTGCCGCCAGCTGGCGGAATATGTCATCTTCGAGGCTCCGCTCACCATGCTCTGCGACGCCCCGACCAACTATCTCGCGGAGCCGGAATGCCTGGACTGGATCGCTTCCGTGCCGACGGTCTGGGACGAGACCGTGGCCCTGGACGGCCGCGTCGGGGACTATGTCGCCATCGCCCGCCGCAAAGGAGGCGACTGGTACGTAGGGGCCATGACGGACTGGGATGCGCGTGAACTGGAACTGGACCTGTCCGCCTTCCTGCCTGCAGGCAGCTACCGGATCGAGTTCTTCGCGGACGGAGTCAACGCGGACCGCGCCGCCCGGGATCATGTCCACGGGACACAAAACATTACCGTCAGCGGTGCACAGCACACGCTGACGGTCAAAATGGCGCCCGGAGGCGGCTGGACCGCGAAATTTATCCGGCTATAGCGGCCAGAGCGGAACTGTCCCCCCGGAAAGCTACATAGTAACCCTTCGGGAAAAGCTTTCCGGGGGGACAGTTCCGGCTGGTTCCTACTGAAGGAGCTTTTCGCTGCGGGCGATGAAGTCCGCGAGGGCCTTGCCCTTCAGCATCCCGTTGCCCAGCAAGGCCAGGTCCACGACCTGCTTCAGCAACTCATTCTCCTTGGCAAAGTCGGCCGCAGCCGTGTCTGCGGCCTCTTTTTTGCCGCCCCAGATCTTCGCCACCAGCGGATTCTCCATGTTGACGATGATATTGTAGGCTTCGGGCATGGAGCCGTAGAAATTCATGCCGCCGCCCAGGGCGCTCATCTCACGATAGCGGCGCATGAACTCGCTCTGGGTGATCAGCACCGGCGCGGCCCCTTCGCCCAGGTTCTGGGCGTCCACGAGGTAGTCGTTGCCCTCCGGCAGGACAGCCTTGAAGAGCTCGTCCAGGGTCTTTTTGTCGTCCTCGCTCATTTCCGGCTTGACTTTGTCTTCCTTGGGGATGAGGTTGCCCACCGAATCGCTGTCCACGCGGGCGAAGCGGGTGTGTTCGACCTTGGCTTCCAGCAGATTGACGAAATGGCTGTCCAGTTCGCAGTCCATCAGCAGGACGTCGTAACCCTGGTTTTTCGCCCCTTCGATCCAGCTGTACTGCTCGGCCGGCTTGGTGGCGTACAGGTACACCACGTTCTTGTCCTTGTCGGTCTGGGCCGGTTCGATGGCCGTGCGGTAATCTTCGAGGCTGAAGTATTTGCCGTCGGTGTTCTTGAGCAGGGCGAACTTGAGCGCGCGCTCGCAGAATTTCTCGTCGGAGAGCATGCCATATTCGATGAAGAGCTTGATGTTGTCCCACTTCTGCTCGAACTGCCCGCGCTGTTCCTTGAAGATCTCTTCCAGGCGGTCAGCCACTTTCTTGGTGATGTAGGTGCTGATCTTCTTGACGTTGGCATCGCTCTGGAGGTAACTGCGGGAGACATTGAGCGGAATGTCCGGGGAGTCGATGACGCCGTGCAGCAGGGTCAGGAAGTCGGGAACGATGTTGTCCACGTGGTCCGTGACGAACATCTGGTTGCAGTAGAGCTGGATCTTGTTCTTGTCGATGGCCATGCGTTCCTTGATCTTCGGGAAGTAGAGCACGCCGGTCAGGGTGAAGGGATAATCGACATTGAGATGGATCCAGAACATGGGCTCTTCCTCCATCGGGTAGAGCTCGCGGTAGAACTTCAGGTAGTCCTCGTCCTTGAGCTCGGACGGGGTCCGGGTCCAGATGGGATCGATGCCGTTGACGATGTTGTCCTCGTCGGTCTCCACGCTCTTGCCGTCCTTCCACTCGGTCTTCTTGCCGAAGACGACGGGCACGGGCATGAACTTGCAATATTTACCGAGCAGGGCGGAGATGCGGCCCTTGCCGGCGAATTCTTCGGAATCGTCGTCGAGGTGGAGGGTGATCACGGTGCCGCGGTCTTCCTTCTTGCCTTCGCCCATGGCGTATTCCGGCGAACCGTCGCAGGACCAGTGCACCGCTTTGGCACCTTCCTGCCAGCTGAGCGTGTCGATTTCGACCTTCTTGCTGACCATGAAGGCGGAATAGAAGCCCAGGCCGAAATGGCCGATGATGGAGGCCATCTGGTCCTTGTATTTCTCCAGGAATTCTCCCGCGGAAGAGAATGCGATCTGGTTGATGTAGCGGTCCACCTCGTCTTCCGTCATGCCGATGCCGCGGTCGATGACCTTGAGGATCTTTTTCTTTTCGTCGAGCTCGATGCTGACTTTCAGTTCGCCCAGCTCGCCCTTGAAGTCGCCGCTGGAGGCGAGGGCCTGAAGCTTGCGGGTGGCGTCCACCGCGTTCGCGACCAACTCTCGCAGGAAGATCTCGTGGTCGGAGTAGAGGAACTGCTTGATTACCGGAAAGATGTTTTCGGTGGTCACACCGATTTTGCCTTTCAATGCTTTTGTTGCCATATCTGTATGCTTTTAGAATCAAAAAAGGTCGGCCACGCGGGCCGACCCTTTCGATTCAAATGCCGTTCCAGTGACAAATTGTCACTACTCGTAATAGACGCCGCCGCCACCGCGGCTGGTGGTCCATTGGATGTCACCTTCCGAGTAAGCCAGCGTACACCAGTCGAGGCAGGTGGAAGCCTCGCGGTCGGGGAAGAATTCCACCCGGTAAGTACCTGTCTGCTCCAAACTCGATTGGACGGAGAAGCTGTATGCACGGGTGATCCATTCAAAATGGATATCCTCTTCGGCATACATCATCATATAGCCCTTTTCATCTTCATCGTGCAGGCACCTGACGTTACGGCAGGTCCATTCGTCATAGCCGTCCCCGGAGGGTTCGCGGACAAGCATCAGCGAGAAGGTGACGATATCGTTCTGCCCGGCGACCGACCAACGGTCCTGGTCCGTGCGGGAGAAGAGAATGCCTTCCCCGGCCTTGGCCATGAAGCCTTCGGCATTGATGTCGCGCCCCTCCTGGATCATCTGGTTGATGGCGCTGACGCTCACGGAGACGCTCTGCTCCACAAGGAGGCGGGACTGATGCATGATCTGGTAGGCATTGAGATTACGGTTGCCGCCGTCGTCCACGATGCAGGAGTCGAGGGCGGCCGTCGCCGCCATCAGAAGGATCGGAAGAACTATCTTTTTCATACTGCCTGTCATTTAAAACTTGTAACCGATACCGGCCTGCATGCCGACATACAGGGTGCCGGCCCCGATCTCGGCGAAGCCGAAAAATTTCCGGCCGAATTCAACGCCGATGGGGCTGAACTGTGCACAGGCCCGGAACGAATTATTCACGAAATGGACGCCATCGCTGTCCATAACGCGGTAGTTCAAGGTGTCGAAGCCACCGTACAGGACTGCACCGATGCCGAAAGAGCCGTACAGACGCACCTTGCGGCGGTTCATGTACATGAATTTGGCCCGGGGCAGCAAATAGAAGGCAGTGCCGCTGTCAGAACCGACCTGGCTGTCGTTCACCGCGCTGTAGCGACTTCGCCAGAAGGAAGCCGCCGCAAAATCCAGCGACGCGGAGAACCAGTTGCTGACGGCATAGTCGACGCCGATGCCAATGGCGCCCAGCGTCCGGGTGGGGCCATAATAGTCCGAGTAGAGCCTGGACATCATATCTGTGCGGAAGTCATCGACCATATAATCGCCCACGATTTCGTATGACCAGCCGAGACCGTCCACGAACATATTGGCAGCATGGATGGGCGATGCAGCCACGTTGATGCGAACGTCCCACTTTTCCTTGACCGGCTGGCGGTTGAAGCGGCGCTCACGCTGCCGTCCCCAGTCCGTGAGGCGGATCTGGGCGGGCAGCGAAAAGGTGCCCGCCGTCAAAGCGGCGAGCACCAGGAAGAATTTCACGAAAGATCTCATACGCATATAAGATGCGCGCGCGAGTCTTTCTGTTGCATTACTTGTACAGGAAGCGCTTGATGCTCATCTTCGGAGTCTTCTCGAACGGCACGAGCACGGGCTCGACCTTGGTGATCTTGCTGTAGGCCGGGAGCTGGCGGTTGGCGCCGCTGCGGATCCGTTCGGGCAGGTCGGAAATGGCCTCCTCGTCGAGCCCGGCAGCCTTCATGCCATCCTTGTCGAGATAGACCAGGGCGACGATCTTGCCGGCGCGGTCCACGACCACGGATTCGCTGACGAAGGGCTGGTTGTTCACGATGGCCTCGATCTCCTCGGGATAGACATTCTGTCCGTTGGCCGTGAGGATCATGCTCTTGGAACGCCCCTTGATGAAGATGTTGCCGTCCTTGTCCATGATGCCGAGGTCGCCGGTGCGCAGGAAGCCGTCCTCCGTGAAGGCGTTCGCGGAGGCCTCCGGATTCTTGTAGTAGCCGATGGTGATGTTCTCGCCCTTGGCCTGGATCTCGCCGGCGATATGCTGGGGATCCTCGGAGTCGATGCGCACGACCGCGCAGTCCACGGCCTTGCCGCAGGAGCCCGGGACATACTTGGTCCAGTGCTCATAGGCAAGCAGCGGGCAGGCCTCGGTCATGCCGTAGCCGACCAGGTAAGGGAACTTGATCTTCCTGAAGATCCGCTCCACCTCGGGGTTGAGCGGTGCACCGCCCATGATGAACTCCTGGACGTTGCCGCCAAAGGCTTGCACGAGGCCGTCCTTGACCTTCTTGTAGATGATACCGTTGACGCCGGGGACCTTGAGCAGGAACTTCACGGCCGGCTTGTCGAGGGTGGGCTTGATCTTGGACTTGTAGATCTTCTCCATCACGAGGGGTACGGTAATGAGCAGATACGGTTTCACGTCGGCGAACGCCTTGAGGAGCGTGGCCGGGGTCGGAGCCTTGCCGAGCCAGTAGATGGCCGTGCCGTTGCAGAGCGGATAGATAAACTCGATCACGAGACCGTACATATGGGCCATCGGGAGCATGGAGACCATCTTGTCGCCTGCCGGCACGTTGCGCTGGCTGAAATCGACATTGGCGCTGAAATTGCGGTAAGTGAGCATCACGCCCTTCGGGTCGCCGGTGGATCCGGAGGTGTAGTTGATCGTGGACAGGTCGTCCCAGTTGTCGGTCGGGAACACGACATCGTCGGGACCGAAGCCTTCCGGCCATTTGGCGGCGAACATGGCGTCCATCCCGGCGTAAGCGGCCGCGACCTTCTCGTCGGCGGCAAACAGGAGTTTCCAGCTGTCCACATCGACGACGAACTTGAGGGCGGGCATCTTCCGGACGTCCATCTGGGCGAACTTCTCTTCGTTGGTGAAGAGGGCGATGCTTTCGGAATGGTTCACCAGGAAGGTGGCGTTATCGGCGGTGAAATCGGCGAGCAGCGGCACGATCACGGTCTCGTAGGTATTGACCGCGAGGTAAGCCATGCCCCAACGGGCGCCGTTGCGGGCCCAGAGGGCGATCTTGTCTCCCTTCTTCAGGCCCAGTTCCTTGAACAGGAGGTGAAATTTCTCGATTTGGATGGCCATCTGGCCATAGGTAAAGGATTCGCCGCCGATGCTGTTGAGGGCGGCCTTGTCCCAGTACTTGCGGGTCGCGTTTTGAAGACGCTCCAGGTAGTGCGGATAGGTTTGCATGCTGGTGTGTTATGCTTTTGAGTTTCGGTTTCGCGGCGCAAAGGTATGGGCCGGAACGGTTTTTTGCAAACTCACGCGTGCGTATGTGGCGAATTATTCCGATATTTGGGGCGAAAACAATTTATGTGTGGTGAATCATGGTGCAAAAAAAACCGATTGTTGCTTTGATATACGATTATGACGGGACCCTCTCGCCCGGCAACATGCAGGAATTCGGCTTCATCCAGGCCGTCGGCAAGACCGCGGATGAGTTCTGGCGGATGTCCGACAGCATTGCCATCGGTCAGGACGCCTCCAACGTGCTGGCCTACATGAAGCTGATGTTCGACGAGGCCAGGAAGAACGGCATCAAGCTCCGCCGCGAGGATTTCCTGCGCTTCGGCCAGGACATCCAGCTCTTCGACGGCGTGCGGGAGTGGTTCCGGCTCATCAACGAGTACGGCGACGCCCACGGGGTCCGGATCGAGCATTACATCAACTCCTCCGGCCTGAAGGAGATCATCGAGGGCAGCCCGATCTCGCATGAGTTCAAGCACGTTTTCGCCGGCACCTTCATCTACGACGCCAACGGCGAGGCGGAATGGCCCGGCATCGCCGTGGATTACACGGCCAAGACCCAGTTCCTTTTCAAGATCAGCAAGGGCATCTTCAGCTCCCGGGACAACAAGCAGGTCAACGAATCCATGGCCGAAGACAAGAAGCGCATCCCCTTCTCGAACATGATCTATTTCGGCGACGGCGACACGGACGTGCCCTGCATGAAGATCGTCGGCATGTTCGGCGGACATTCCATCGCCGTTTACGACCCGGAAAACGAACGCAAGAAGGCCACCGCCGCGAAACTCAAGCGTCAGGGGCGCGTCGCCTTCGCGGTGCCGGCCGTCTATACACCGGACGCGCCCGCCTACCGCGTCGTCACCGCCATCATCGACAAGATAAAAGCCGACTGGGTGCTCAGCCGCTTGTCAAAGTAACTGCGGCCAGCCAAAAGCTATCCCCCCGGCAAGCTGAAAAAAACCTTTCGGTAAAAGCTTGCCGGGGGGATACTTTTGCTCTGGCCTACCAGCGACTATTTCTCTTTCTCCATCCGGGGGCCGAAGTTGACGGAGATGTCTCCGACTCCGCCTTTCCCGAACTCATAGTCGTTTCCCGGGAGCACGGCGTTGAGGATGATGCCCACGAGGGCGGCGACGGCCAGTCCGCTCAGCGAGGTGAAACCGAGGCTGATGGAGTCGTTCGCGCCATACTTGATACCGATGGCGAGCACGAGGATGAGCGCCGCGATGATGAGGTTGCGCGAGGAAGTGAAGTCCACCTGGTTCTCGACGACGTTGCGCACGCCGACCGCGGAGATCATACCGTAGAGCACCAGCGACACGCCGCCGATGGTCGCGGCGGGCATGACGCCGATGAGCGCGGCGAACTTCGGGCAGAAAGCCAGCACGATTGCGAAGCAGGCGGCGATGCGGATCACGCGCGGATCGAAGACCTTGGTGATATTGAGCACGCCCGTGTTCTCGCCGTAAGTCGTATTGGCCGGGGCGCCGAACAGGGAGGCGACCGCCGTGGCGAGACCGTCGCCCATCAGGGTGCGGTGCAGACCCGGGCTCTCCAGGTAATTGATCCCCGTCGTAGAGGAAATGGCGCACATGTCACCGATGTGCTCGACCATCGTGGCGAGCGAAATCGGCAGGATGGCGATGATGGCGGCCACGATCAGGCCCCAGTCGGGATTCCGGAACACGGCAAACGCCGTATTGCCCCACTTGAACGGCAGACCGACCCAGGCAGCTTCCTTCACTTGCGTGAAATCAACCTGTCCGAAGCAGGCGGCGATGATATAGGAGCCCAGCACGCCCAGCAGGATAGGAACGATCTTGATCATGCCCTTGCCCCAGATGTTGCAGACCACGACGATCAGCACGGCCACAATGGCGATCCACCAGTTCTGGCTGCAATTCTGGATGGCGGAACCGGACAGGGTCAGGCCGATGGCGATGATGATCGGTCCGGTGACGATGGGAGGGAAGAAACGCAGGACTTTCCGGGCGCCGAAAGCGGCGAACAGACCGGCCAGCACGAAATACATCAGCGCGGCGAAAAACACGCCGATGCACGCATACGGCAGGGACTGCGCAAGATCAAGCCCCTTCTCGGCGCCCATCTGCGTCACGGCGGCATAACCGCCGAGGAAGGCGAAGGACGATCCGAGGAAGGCGGGCACCTTCATCTTCGTCAGAAGGTGGAAAAGCAGCGTGCCGATACCTGCGAAGAGCAGGGTCGCGGAGACGGAAAGTCCGGTGATCACCGGAACGAGGACGGTAGCCCCGAACATCGCAAAGAGATGCTGGAGGCCGAGCACGGTCATCTTGCCCGAGCCAAGCGGACGGGCATCATAAATTGCCTGGTCTTTTTGTAATTGAGCCATAGTCTATCGTGATTGGTTTATTCCCATTCTATCGTCCCCGTCGGCTTCGGCGTGAGGTCATACAGTACGCGGTTCACGCCCGGGACCTCCGTCACGATGCGTTGCGTGATATGATGCAGCAGCTTGTAGGGAATCTCCTCAATGGTGGCGGTCATCGCATCGCGGGTATTGACGGCACGGATGATGACCGGCCAGTCCCAGCTGCGCTTGTTGTCCTTGACCCCCGTTGACTTATAGTCGGGGACCACTGTAAAGTATTGCCAGACCTTGCCTTCCAGGCCATTCCTGGCAAACTCCTCGCGCAGGATGGCATCGCTCTCGCGAAGAGCCTCCAGGCGGTCCCGCGTAATGGCGCCGGTACAGCGGACACCCAGGCCGGGGCCGGGGAACGGCTGGCGATAAACCATGTTGTCGGGCAGTCCCAACTCTTTGCCGACCACGCGGACTTCATCCTTGTAAAGGAGTTTGATGGGCTCCACGAGCTCAAACTGCAGGTCTTCGGGAAGACCGCCCACATTGTGGTGGGACTTTACCGGACCGGACTCGACAATGTCGGGATAGATCGTTCCCTGGGCCAGAAAACTGATTCCCTCCAGCTTGCGGGCCTCTTCTTCGAACACGCGGATGAATTCTGCGCCGATGATTTTCCGTTTCCGCTCGGGATCCGCCACGCCGGCCAGCTTGTCGAGGAAACGGTCCGTGGCGTCCACGTACACCAGGTTGGCCTGAAGCTCGTCGCGGAACACGCGCACCACCTGCTCAGCCTCGCCCTTGCGGAGGAGGCCGTGATTGACGTGGACGGAAACCAGCTGCTTTCCTACGGCCTTGATGAGCAACGCCGCAACCACGGAGGAATCGACACCGCCCGACAGGGCCAGCAGAACCTTCTTGTCGCCGATCTGCTCGCGCAGCTCCTTGATTTGTCCTTCGATGAATGCCCGGGCCAGTGTGGGCGTCGTGATGCGCTCCATCTCCGCGGGGCGAATGTTTCCTGTACTCATAATTTATTGTATATTAACATTTTATTCCCACTCTATCGTTGCCGGCGGCTTCGAGGAGATGTCATAGACCACGCGGTTGACTCCGCGGACCTTGTTGATGATCTCGTTGCTGACATCCGCCAGGAAGTCGTACGGGAAGCGGAACCAGTCGGCCGTCATCCCGTCGGTGGACACCACGGCGCGCAGCGCCACCGGATTCTCGTACGTGCGTTCGTCGCCCATCACCCCGACGCTCCGGACCGGCAGCAGGATCACGCCCGCCTGCCAGATGGCGTCGTAGAGGTTGGTCGCCATCTCGCGCGGGTCGGAAGCCCGCGGAAACCCCATCCCGGTGCAGTCGTAGGCACGCAGGGCGCGGATGTAGATGTCGTCCGCGTCGCGCAGCACGCGAAGCTTCTCCTCCGTCACTTCGCCCACGATGCGGATCGCAAGGGACGGACCGGGGAAGGGATGACGGCCGATCAGTTCTTCCTTGATCCCGAGGGCCCGGCCGACGCGGCGCACTTCGTCCTTGAACAGCATCCGAAGCGGCTCCACAATGCCCAGATGCATCTCCTCCGGCAGGCCGCCCACGTTGTGGTGGCTCTTGATCTTGGAGGCGATGCCCGGGATGCCGGCGGACTCGATCACGTCGGGATAGATGGTCCCCTGGGCCAGCCAGCGGACGTTCTCGATCTGCCGGGCGTACTTGTCGAAGGTCTCGACGAAGAGCCGGCCGATGACCTTGCGCTTGGCCTCGGGCTCCTCCACCCCGGCAAGGGCGGAGAGGAACTCCCGGGAGGCGTCCGCGCCGATGACGTTGAGCCCCATGTCGCGGTAGGACTCGAGGACGCTTTCATATTCGCCTTTGCGCAGCAGGCCGTTGCCCACGAAAATGCAGGTCAGGTTGTGGCCGATGGCCCGGTTGAGCAGCACGCCCGCCACGGTGGAATCCACGCCGCCGCTCAGCCCGAGGATGACCTTGTCGTCGCCGATCCGCCCGCGCAGTTCCCGGACGGTCGTCTCCACGAAGGAAGCCGGGGTCCAGTCTCCCTTCAGGCCACAGATGCCCAAGGCGAAATTGGCGAGGATCTTCGCCCCTTCGGCGGTATGGAACACTTCCGGATGGAACTGTACCGCGTAGGTGGGCTCCCCGGCGATTTCGAAGGCGGCGTTGGGCACATCCTGCGTGGAGGCTATCACCTGAGCTCCTTCCGGAAGCCGGGAAATGGTGTCGCCATGCGACATCCAGACCTGCGAATGCGGGCTCACTCCGCTCATCAGCGGCGAATCCGGCCGTACGACATAGAGCATGGCGCGGCCGTATTCGCGGGCCACGGACCCTTCCACCCGGCCACCGCCGGAATGCGCGATGTACTGGGCGCCGTAGCAGATGCCCAGCAGCGGGAATTTCCCACGCAGCAGGTCGAGGTCCACCTTCGGGGCATTGGCATCCCGCACCGAACAGGGACTGCCGGATAGGATGATACCCCGCACGGAAGCATCCGGCACGGGGTATTTGTTGTAGGGATAGATTTCGCAGTACACATTCAACTCGCGCAGGCGGCGGCCGATCAACTGGGTCACCTGGGAGCCGAAATCGAGGATCAGGATCTTATTCACCGCGGGAGTAATTGGGAGTCTCCTTGGTGATGGTGATGTCGTGCGGATGACTCTCCGCCATGCCGCTGGCCGTCACGCGGGTAAACTTGGCCTGCTGGAGCGTCCGGATGTCGCGGGCGCCGCAATAGCCCATGCCGGAACGCAGGCCGCCCACAAGCTGATAGACCGTCTCGGAGAGCGTCCCCTTGTACGGCACGCGTCCGACGATTCCCTCCGGAACAAGCTTCTTGAGCTCGGCCTTGTCGTCCTGGAAATAGCGGTCCTTGGAGCCGGCGGCCATGGCGTCGATGGAGCCCATGCCGCGGTAGGCCTTGAACTTGCGGCCGCTGTAGATGATGGTCTCGCCCGGAGACTCCTCCGTGCCGGCGAACATCGAGCCGCACATCACGCTGTCGCCACCGGCCGCAAGGGCCTTGACGACATCGCCCGAGTAACGCAGGCCGCCGTCGGCGATCAGCGTCGCACCCGTGCCCTTGAGGGCCTGGGAGGCGTTGAAGATGGCACTGAGCTGCGGCACACCCACCCCCGCGACGATGCGCGTGGTACAGATGGAGCCGGGACCGATGCCCACCTTGACGCCGTCCGCACCGGCTTTTACGAGGTCGCGGGCGCCTTCCTCCGTGGCGACGTTGCCCACCACCACGTCCAGCGACGGGAAAGAGGCCTTAACTTTCTTCAGCAGGTCGATGACGCCCTTGCTGTGGCCGTGGGCGCTGTCGAGCACCACCGCATCCACGCTCTCGGCGCAGAGGGCGGCCACACGGTCGAGCGCATCCGGGGTGATGCCGATGCCGGCCGCCACGCGAAGGCGCCCCTTGACATCCTTGCAAGCATCCGGATGCAGCCGCTCCTTGATGAGGTCCTTGTAGGTGATCAGGCCCACGATGTGGCCCTTGGCATCCACCACCGGGAGCTTCTCCACCTTGTACTTCTGCAGGATGGACTTGACATACTCGCGGTCGGTGCGCGTGTCGGGGATGGTCACGAGTCCCTGCGAGGTCATCACGTCGCGCACCAGCACGTCCATATCCTCCTGGAAGCGGACGTCGCGGTTGGTCACGATGCCCACGAGATGCCGCGCGCTGTCCGTCACGGGGATGCCGCCGATGTGGAACTCACCCATCAGGCGCAGGGCCTCTCCCACCGTCTCGTCCTGGTTGATCGTGACGGGATCGCTGATCATCCCGTTCTCCGAACGTTTCACCTTTCGGACCTCGGCGGCCTGGGCGGCAATGCTCATGTTCTTATGAATTACGCCGATGCCTCCTTCCCTTGCCAGGGCGATGGCCAAAGGCGCTTCGGTCACGGTGTCCATGGCGGCGGACACGATGGGGATGTTGAGGCTGATGTTGCGGGAGAACCGGGTATGCAGGTCGACTTCCCGCGGCAGGACTTCAGAGTACGCCGGGATCAGCAGTACGTCGTCAAAAGTCAAGCCTTCCAGGGCGATTCTTTCATCGATAAAGGACATAACGGAGGGGGCTTTTATTTGACAGACAAAGTTATATAAAAATGAACGCCACTACAAAAAAAGTTATCAACAATTTTACTAACTTCACCCCGAAGAAAAATCCGCTATTCAGAAGCTCCTGTACACGGGTACGAACTACGACGAAGTGAAGCAGTTGTGCGGGGACAGGGTCCTCGCGCCGTACTTCTGTATGGGCTTCTCGATGCTGTCCGTAGACACGGGCGAGGGCTACGAATCCGTCAACGAGGGGACGTGACCGTCCGCGGCTTCATCATCGACTCCGCCACCGGCGCCCTCAGCGAGGTTAAATAGAAACTGTGTTCAGACAGAAATAGTAGTGTTTTTCTGTCTGATCCCCATCATTCGGGTACCCTTCAGACAGAATACGAGCCAAATCCTGTCTGTACCCCCTACATTTGCCCCCCTACAGACAGGAATCGGGCCTTTTTCTGTCCGAAGGGTCCACTGGAGAAAGGAGATTCCGGGTCAAACCCGGGATGACTATTAAGGCGTCAGGAATGACTACGATAGGTATCCGCGGCGGCCGGAGGGCGGGTTGTGCGTGAGCCTGCGCACGTTGGCCTGTGCTGTCGGGGGCCGTGGGGAGGGTGCGTGGGGTGGCCGGCGCGTTTTGGCATTTGGCGGAAAGGCGGCAGGGCTGCTGTCGGGCGGGCATTTTGTTGCCTGCACGGCAGCAGCCCTGCCGCCTCCGCCGGAAAGAAAAAGGACGCTGCCTTAACTAGTATGCGGCCTCGTAGAGATGGCGTCCTGGATGTACTGCGCGGCCTCGTCCCGCTTGCGCTTGCGGTACATCTGCCAGGTGTTGAAGACGTTATGGTAGATGGTGTAGAAGCCGCCGGCGACGGAAATGACGGGCGTGAGGAAGGTGTAGCCCATCCAGATGCCGAAGACGGTGTTCTTCTGGCCGAGGGCCTGGCCGGCGGAGACGGGACACTTGTAGCGGCGGCCGATGCGGCGCCCGAGCCAGAACTGGAAGGCGCAGGAGAGCAGCGAGGCGAGACCGATCTCCCAGATCACGGCGCCGGCACCGTTGTGCACGATGGCGCGGGTGCTCATCGCGATGGCGAGCGTGAGCGACACGGCCCAGATATAGAAAGCCAGGTCCGGGAAACGCATCAGCCAGGCATGGAACCTCGGCATCAGATAGCGGACCAGCCAGGCCAGCAGGGCGGGCAGGATCAGCAGCGGAAACACCTTCGCGAGGATCTTGGCGAAAGATTCGCCGAACGTCAGCCCGGCCATCGGATGGATGAGCGGCACCAGCAGCGGCACCAGCACCGCCACGACCAGATTGATCAGCACCGTGTACGTGACCACGCCGGCCATGTTGCCCCCCAGTTTGCCCGTGACGACGGCACAGGCCGTGGCCGTGGGGCAGATCAGACACAGCATCGCCGCCTCGATCCCGTAGCGGAGCGGCATCGCCGGGCAGAAAAAAAGGAGCAGGGCCAGTCCCACGAAAAAGCCGGCCTGCACCAGCAGCAGCCAGAGCATCCAGCGGTGCGGCCGCATCTGATGCGGCTCGATACGGCAAAAACTCAGGAACAGCATGATGAAGAGCAGCACCGGCTGCACCCTCTTCGCTATCTGCTCAAGCACCGGTCCGGCGGGATGCAGCGCGGGCAGGGCATGATAGACCAGATACAGGGAGGCGCCCACGATCATGCCGATAATGAGCGCCCAGTCCCTGAGGAACTTGACCGGTGTGTAGCGGTACTCCCCCACGCTACTTCTCCTCCATGCGCGCGAGGAAGCTTTCGACCGTATTTTCCATCAGCATCGCGATGGTCATCGGTCCCACGCCCCCCGGGACGGGGGTAATGGCCGCGGCACGCAGGCGCGCCCCCACGAAATCCACGTCACCGCAGAGCTTGCCGTCCTCGTCGCGGTTCACCCCGACGTCGATCACGACGGCCCCGGGCTTGACCATGTCACCGGTGACCACGTTCTTCCTGCCCACGGCCACCACGAGCACATCGGCCTGGAGCGTTACGCTCTTGAGGTCTTTCGTGCGGGAATGTGCCATCACGACGGTAGCGTTGCGGTCCAGCAGGAGCTTGGCAACCGGCTTGCCGACGATGTTGCTGCGGCCCACGACCACGGCCGTCTTGCCGGCGAGGTCGATACCGCTTTCATCAATCAGGCGCAGGATCCCCTTCGGGGTGCAAGGGACCGTGCAAGGGCGGCCGAGCCAGAGATTGGCCACGTTGAGCGGATGGAAACCGTCCACGTCCTTCTCCCGGACGATGGCATCGATCACACGTGCCTCGTCGATCTGCGGAGGCAGCGGGAGCTGCACGAGGATCCCGTCCACTTCCGGATCAAGGTTGAGCGTGTCGATCATCTTCAGCAGGGCCTCCTCGGAGACATCTTCCGCCATCGTGATCAGGCGGGAATTCATGCCGACGTAGATGGCCGTCTTGACCTTGTTGCGTACATACACCTGGCTGGCGGGATTGCTGCCCACGATGATCACGGCCAGCGAAGGCTTGCGGCCGTATTTGATCTCCAGCTTGCCCACCCGCTCGCGCAGCGCGTCCTTGATGGAAGTCGAGACCGCCTTGCCGTCCAGCAGACGGCCGTCCAGGGCCCAGTGGGCGATGTCGCGACGCCAGAAGAGCGCCTCGCAGGAGACTTTCTCCAGCTCGGCGTACACTTTCTCCCGCGCCGCACGGATGTCTTTTCCTTCGGCCACGACCATCATCACGCGGCCGCCTGCAGTCAGCAGCCTGTCCCCCTCGCGCTTCGTGCCCATATGGTACACCTTCGCGCCCACCTTCTCCACGCCGAGGATCTCCGCGCCCTTGTCATACTGGCCCGGATAGCCCTTCGAGGCCAGCACGACGCCGAGCGTCACGGCTTTGCGCCAGCGAAGCGTCCCTGCCGGCCGGCCCTCCGCCACCGCGGAGAAAACTTCATAGATGTCGCTCTCCAGCAGCGGCAGCACCACCTCGGTCTCGGGATCGCCGAAACGGGCGTTGAACTCGATCACCTTGATCCCGTCCGGCGTCTTCATGAGGCCGCCGTAGAGCACGCCAGAAAGCGGGCAGCCCTCAGCGCACATCGCCTTGGCCGCAGCTTCCAGGATCTGTGTCTGCGCAAAGGCACGGTCCTCCTCCGTGATGAAGGGCAGGCCCGTATAGGCACCCATGCCGCCGGTATTGGGACCCTTGTCGCCGTCGAAAGCACGCTTGTGGTCCTGCGAGAGCGGCATCGGATAGACCCGTTCTCCGTCCACGAAGGCCATGAAGGAGAACTCCGGCCCTGTGAGATAGTCTTCGACCACCACCCGGCCCTTGCCGAAAGACTCGTCCAGCAGCATACTGCGCAGCGCGGCCTCGGCCTCGGCCGCATCGGCGGCGATCACCACCCCTTTGCCGGCGGCCAGGCCGTCATACTTGAGCACGGCCGGGAAGGACCTTGCACTGACATAGTCCAGCGCCTCCCGGAAGTCATCGAAACTGCGGTAGCCCGCCGTGGGGATGCCGTATTTGTCCATCAGGACCTTGGCGAACTCCTTGCTGCTCTCGATGCGGGTCGCGGCCCTGGTATGACCGAAAATCTTCAGTCCGGCGGCCCGGAAGGCATCCACGATGCCTACGGACAGCGCCGCCTCGGGGCCCACGACCGTAAGGTCGATCCCCTGCTCCTGCGCAAACTTCAGCAGGCCCGCCACATCGGTGTCCTTGACGGGCACGCACTCCGCCAGCGCGGCGATCCCGGCATTGCCGGGGGCGCACCAGATCTTCGCCACCTGCGGGGAGCGGCTGAGCGCATCCACGATGGCGTGGCAGCGTCCGCCACCGCCCACTACGAGCACTTTCCTGTCTTTGGTCATATGCGACTAATGCTTGAAATGTCTGATTCCGGTAAAAAGCATCGTGATGCCGAGTTCGTCGGCCTTGGCGACGGCGTCTTCATCCCGGATGCTGCCGCCCGGCTGGACGATGGCGCTCACGCCATACTGCGCGGCCAGCGCCACGGTGTCGTCAAAGGGCAGGAAGCCGTCGGAGGCGAGGATCAGTCCCTCGGTGAACCCGGCCGCCTGCGCCTGCTTGAGCGCGATCTCGGCGGAGCCGACGCGGTTGGTCTGCCCGGCGCCCACCCCGATCGTGTGGCCGTCGCGCACCACGGCGATGGCGTTGGACTTGACGTGCTTGACGATACGCCAGCCGAAGTCCAGATCGGCGAGCTGCGCTGCCGTGGGCCTGACTTTCGTCACGCACATCTCCTCCTTCACGGCCTCCACGGCCGTGTCGAGCTGCTGCGCCAGCATACCGCCGTTCACGCCCACGTACTGCATCGGCGCCTTGGCCTCGGGGGCCATCGGCACCTCCAGCACGCGGAGGTTTTTCTTCGCGGAGAGGATCTCCAGCGCCTCCGGCGTGAAGGAAGGAGCGATCACGATCTCCAGGAAGATGGGCTTCATCCCGCGCGCCACCTCGGCGGTGAGTTCGCGGTTCACGCCCACGATGCCGCCGTAGATGCTGACCGTGTCCGCCTCGTAGGCGGCCTGCCAGGCCTGCTCGACCGTGGCGCCGACCGCCGCGCCGCACGGGTTCATATGCTTGAGCGCCACGCAGAAGGGCTTGTCGGAAAAGTCGCGCAGCACGTTCAGGGCCGCATTGGCATCCTGGATATTGTTGTAGGACAGCTCCTTGCCCTGGATCTGGCGGGCAAATGCCAGCGAATAGGGAGCCGGCTGCAGGGCCGCGTAGAATTTCGCCGCCTGGTGGGGATTCTCGCCATAGCGGAGCCCCTGCTTGAGGTCGTACTCCAGGAAGAGCTTCTCGTTCAGGCCGGCCTGGGCGCGCATCCAGGAGGCGATGCACATGTCGTATTCCGCCGTGTGGGTGTAGGCCTTGGCGGAGAGTTGCAGGCGCGTCCCGTCGGAGGTCTTGCCGTTTGCGCGAAGCTCCTCCAGCACGCGGCCGTAGTCGGCGGGATCGCAGACGATGGTCACGTCGCGCCAGTTCTTGGCGGCGCTGCGCACCATCGACGGGCCGCCGATGTCGATGTTCTCGATCGCGTCTTCCATGCTCACGCCTTCTTTGGCGATGGTCTGCCGGAAAGGATAGAGGTTCACGCACACGAGGTCGATGGTCCCGATCCCCTGCTCCGCAAGCGTCTGCATGTGGGCAGGCAGGTCGCGCCGTGCGAGGATCCCCCCGTGCACCTTGGGGTGCAGGGTCTTCACCCGCCCGTCGAGGATCTCCGGGAAGCCCGTGACCTCGCTGATGCCGACGGTCTGCACGCCGCTGCTCTCCAGGAGCTTCTGCGTGCCGCCCGTGGCGATGATGGTCCAACCCAATGCCTGGAGCCCCTGCACGAACGGCACGAGCCCGGTCTTGTCGCTTACGCTGACTAACGCTCTTCTCATTTCTTTTCTTTTAATAATTTATCGATGGTTTCCACGTACAAGGCATGTTCGATCTTCTGACCGATACGGTGGACTTCCTCCGGGTCGTCGCCGTCGTACTCGAAGGCACGCTGGGCGATGATCCTGCCGCCGTCCAGCACGGCATCGACGTAATGGACCGTGATGCCGTACACCTTGACGCCATACTCCACCGCCTGCTCGACGGCGTGAGCGCCGCGGAAGGCGGGCAGCAGCGAAGGATGAATGTTGATGATGCGGCCGCCGTAGGCGTCCAGCAACACGTCGGAGACGATGCGCATGTAACCCGCCAGGCACACGAGATCGATCCCGACGGCATCCATCCTGCGGATGACCTCCCGTTCGAAATCCGCCTTGGAGCCGAACGATTTCGGCGAAGCGACGAAGGACGGGACGCCGAACCGCTCCGCCCGCGCCACCACCGGGGCGCCGGGTCTGTCGCAGACCAACAGCGCCACCCCGGCATCCAGCCGGCCGTCGGCACATGCCTGGGCGATGGCCTCGAAATTGGTCCCGGATCCGCTCGCGAAAACCGCTAGGCGTTTCTTCATTTCAGGTTGATGTACATGCCCGGCACGTCCGTGACCTTGCCGATGGCGAAAGCCTTCTCGCCATGGGAGGCGAGAATGTCGATGGCCTGCTGTACCTCGGAAGGATCGAGCACGAGGACCATGCCGACACCCATGTTGAAGATGTTGAACATCTCGCGGTGCGGCACGCCGCCCCATTTCTCCAGCAGATTGAAGATGACGGGGATCTCCCAGGTCCCCTCGTCGATCTCGAGACCCTGGCCTTCCTGCAGGAAGCGCGGGATGTTCTCGTCGAAACCGCCGCCGGTGATGTGGGCCATGCCGTGGACGTCGCAATGGCTGACGACATCCAGCACCTGCTTGACATAGATCTTGGTCGGGGTCAGCAGGACATCGCCGAGTTTGCGGCCGTCCAGTTCGGGCACGCGGTCGGAATAATGGTGACGGCCGTCCGAGACGATCTTGCGCACGAGGCTGAAGCCGTTGGAGTGCACACCCGAGGAAGCGATGCCCACCAGGATATCGCCCACCTTGACCTTGGAGCCGTCGATCAGCTTGCTTTTCTCGACGACACCCGTCGCCGCACCGGCCAGGTCGTATTCATCCTGCCCGTACATGCCCGGCATCTCGGCGGTCTCGCCACCCACGAGCACACAGCCCGCCTGGCGGCAGCCTTCGGCGACGCCGGCCACGATCCGTTCCACCTTCTCGGGAACGTTGTGGCCCAGGGCCACGTAATCCAGAAAGACGATGGGCTCGGCGCCATGCGCCAGCACATCATTGACACACATGGCCACGACGTCGATGCCGACGGTGTCGTGCTTGTCCATCGTGAAAGCGATTTTCAGCTTGGTGCCGACGCCGTCCGTACTGCTCACGAGGACCGGTTCCTTGTAGCCGAGGGACGACAGGTCGAACATGCCGCCGAATGCACCGATGCCGCCCATCGCGCCCTTGCGGGCCGTAGAAGCAACGTGCTGCTTGATGCGGCGGACTACCTCGTAGCCCGCTTCCAGGTTTACACCTGCTTGTTCATAAGAATTAGCCATGACTTTATTATGTGATTAATCATTTTCTATCATATCGTCGTAAAGCAGTGTCGGATACTCGCCCGTGAAACAGGCCTGGCAAGGATCCGCACAGCCGAAGCAGGAATCCCGCGTGGATTCCGGGCTCAGGTAGCCGAGAGAGTCGGCCCCGATAGCCTGCCGCGCCTGCTCCAGCGTGCGGTGCGAGCAGAGCAGCTCCTCCGGCGTGGACGTATCCACGCCATAGTGGCAGGTGAAGCGCATCATCGGGCTGGCGATGCGCACATGCACCTCCGTGGCCCCCGCCTCACGCAGGAGCTTCACGATCTTGAGCGAAGTGGTGCCGCGGACGATGGAATCGTCCACCAGCACGATCCGTTTGCCTTTGACGATGCTCCGCACCGGCGAAAGCTTCATCTTCACCCCGAGTTCGCGGACCGACTGCACCGGCTCGATGAAGGTCCGGCCCACATACTTGTGCTTCACCAGCCCCATTTCATAAGGGATGCCGCTCTCTTCGGCATAACCCATCGCCGCGCTGAGGCTGGACTCCGGCACGCCCACCACCATGTCGGCCTCGACCGGGCACTCCCGGTACAGGCGACGCCCGGCTTCCTTGCGGTAGGCGTGGACGTTGCAGCCGTCGATGTCGCTGTCCGGCCGCGCAAAGTAAATATACTCCATCGCGCACATCCGGTGGCGGTTGAAGCGGGAGTACAGGGTGCTCCGCATGCCATGGTGGTCCAGGGTCACGATCTCCCCGGGCTCCACGTCCCGGATGAACTCCGCACCCATGATTTCAAAGGCACAGGATTCGCTGCTGACGGCATATCCGTCGCCCATCTTGCCGATACACAGGGGCTTGATGCCGTATTTGTCGCGGCAGGCATAGATGCGGCTCCGGGTCAGGATCACGAAGGTGAAGCCGCCTTCGATCATGTTCAGGGCCTTCACGATCATCGTGATCCGGTCCTCCTTGCCGCCCTTCTTGATCAGGTGGGCCAGCAGTTCGCTGTCCGTGTTGGTCTGGAAGATGGAGCCGTGCCGCTCCAGGTACTGTGCGACCGGACGGGCGTTCACCAGATTGCCTTCCCCGGCGATGGCGAAATCGCCGGAATGGTGCCGGAAAAACAGCGGTTCCACGTTGTTCAGGCCGCCTTTCGAAGCATTGGCATACTTGACGCTGCCGATGCCCATTTCGCCCGGCAGGTGGTCCAGCTCCCCATTGGTGAAGATCTCGCTCAGCAGGCCCTGTCCCCGGTAGCTGTGGGGCTCGCCCTGCGGGTCGAAGGTGATGATGCCACCGCCTTCCTGCCCCCGGTGCTGGAGGTTGTGCAGTCCGTGATAAATCAGAGTCGAGGCGTTCGGTACGCCATAGACAGCCAGTACGCCCATATTATGATTCGCTTACTTGTTTCAAACGGGTCAAAACGATATTGTAACTCTCCACCACGCGGCTCAGGTCCAGGCGGAAACGGTCTTTGTCCAGCCGCTCCCCCGTGGCTTCGTCCCACAGGCGGCAGGTGTCCGGACTGATCTCGTCGGAGATGATGACGGCCCCGGTATCGGAAGCCCGACCGAACTCGATCTTCATGTCCACGAGCTCGATGCCGGCCTTGTGGAAAAGCGGCACCAGCAGTTCGTTCACCTTGCGGGCGGTGTTGTACATCCCGTCCAGCTCCTGGTACGTCGCGAGCCCGAGGGCCACGGCATGGTCGCGGTTGATGAACGGATCTTCCAGCTCGTCGTTGTTGTAGCGCAGATCCACGATGGTATTGGGATGGCGGTAGCCTTCCTCCACGCCCAGGCGGTAGGCCAGCGAGCCGGCGATGCGGTTGTGTACGACCACCTGCAGGGGGATGATCTCGATCTTGCGGCAAAGCTGCTCCTGTTCTCCGACCCGCTCGATGAAGTGGGTCTCCACCCCGTTGCGGTTCAGATAGCCCAGCAGGATCGAGGATATCTGGTTGTTCAGGGCGCCCTTGCCGATGAAACGGGCCCGCTTGACATTGTTGTAGGCCACCGTTACATCTTTATAACGGAAGATCACCCGGTCGGGATGGTCGGTAGCAAAGACCTGCTTCTCGTTTCCCTCGAAAATCAGTTCTCCTTTTTTCATTTCTTGAAATATTGGACTGCGTTCTCAAAGAGCGGCTGGTACAGCTCTTCTTCGATATTCTTGAATACATGGGGCTCCCAGCGCTCCGTATGGCCCATCTTGCCCAGGATCTGTCCATTCGGGCTGATGATGCCCTCGATGGCGTAGCACGAACCGTTCGGGTTGTAAGGAGCCTCCATCGTGACCTCTTCGGAGAAGGGATCCACGTACTGGAAGGCCACCTGGCCCCGGGCGAAAAGTTCTTTCGCAAGGGCCTCGGACACCACGAAACGGCCTTCGCCGTGGCTGACGGCGATGGTGTGCAGGTCCCCGACGCCCATCCCGGCGAGCCAGGGTGAACGGGTCGTCGCCACGCGTGTGGTGGCCATCTGGGAGATGTGCCGGTTGATGTCGTTGCGGAACAGGGTCGGCGATTCGCGGGTGACCCGCCCCAGGTGGCCGTACGGCAGCAGGCCGCTCTTGACGAGCGCCTGGAAACCGTTGCAGATGCCGAGGATCAGGCCGCCGCGCTCCAGCAGGCTCTCAATGGCCTGTGCCACGCGGGCGTTGTTCAGGACGTTGGCGATGAACTTGCCGCTGCCGTCCGGTTCGTCGCCCGCGGAGAAACCGCCCGCGAGCATCAGGACCTGGCAGCCGTCGATCGCCGCAGCCATCTCGTCGATGGAGCGGAGCACGTCCGCCCCGGTCAGGTTGCGGAACACGCCGAAATGCACGTCCGCGCCCGCCTTGCGGAAGGCTTTGGCCGTGTCGTAGTCGCAGTTCGTGCCCGGGAACACCGGGATGTAGACCAGCGGCCGCTCCACCTCCGGACCCTTCCAATGCGGCGCTTCGTATTTTCCTTCCGCCTTGACGTTCAACAACTTGGTATAAGAAGCGGGGACCGCGGCAGGATAGACTTTGGCGTATTTGCCGGCGTTCGCCTGCAGCAGGCGGTCGATCAGGATGCGCTCGCCGCAGATGTGCAGCAGACCGTCGTCGCCGGGCGTGACTTCGCCCAGGCGGACGGCCTGCGGGAAGTCCAGTTCCCCTTCCGCTTCCACGAGGATGGAGCCGTAGCCCAAGTCGAAGAGCTGGCGTTCATCGAGTCTGACGTCGACCCCGAAAAGATTGCCGAAGGACATCTTGGCGAGGCCCTCCGCCACGCCGCCGCGGCCCAGCGCCCAGGCGGAGACGATCCTGCCGGAAGCGATCTGCGCGTGGACGTAGTCCCAGTTCGCTTTCAACTGTTCCGTGTCCGGCATGCGGTCGGGCTTCGGGGTATGCTTGATGAGATAGAGCTTGTTGCCCTCCCATTTGAGCTCCGGGGAGATCACCCGGGCGGCATCCACCGTCGTGATGCCGAAGGCGATCAGGGTAGGCGGCACGCTGATGTGCTCGAACGTGCCGCTCATCGAATCCTTGCCTCCGATCGACGGGAGTCCCAGGGCGAGCTGCATCTTCAGGGCACCGAGCAGCGCGGAGAGCGGCTTGCCCCAGCTGTGCGGGTCTTCGCTCATCCGCTCGAAATACTCCTGGTAGGAGAAACGCATCCGCGACCAGTCGCCGCCCGCAGCCACCACTTTGGCGCAGGCGTCCACCACGGCATAGGCGGCCCCGTGGTAGGGACTCCAACCGGCCAGGAACGGGTCATACCCGAACGCCATCATGCTGGCGGTGTCGGTGTATCCGTCGGCGGGCAGCTTCTGCACGGAAACCTGCGTCTCCGTGGCCTGCAGGGCACCGCCGTAAGGCATCAGCACGGTGGAGCGGCCGATCGTGGAATCAAACATCTCCACGAGACCCTTCTGCGAAGCGACATTCGGATCGGACAGGGTCGCGGCCATCTTTTCCTTCAGGGTCTGTCCCGCCGGCTCGCGGCGGAACGGATCGATGTCCTCGACGGGACCCACGGACGCCTTTGCATAATGCTTCGCACCGGCGCTGTCGATGAACTCCCGGGAGAGGTCGGCCACCGTCTGTCCGTGGTAGCTCATGCGCATCCGGCCGCGGTCCGTCACGTCGGCCACGTGTGTGACTTCGACGTTTTCACTGGCGCAGAAGGCCTCGAAAGCCTCCCGGTCCCCGGACTCCACCACCACGGCCATCCGCTCCTGCGACTCGCTGATGGCGAGCTCAGTGGCGTTCAGGCCGCTGTATTTGGTCGGCACGCGGTCCAGATAGATGTCCAGGCCGGCGGCGAGTTCGCCGATGGCGACGCTCACGCCGCCCGCGCCGAAGTCGTTCGATTTCTTGATGAGGCGCGTCACCTCCGGACGGCGGAAAAGCCGCTGGAGCTTGCGCTCCTCCGGGGCGTTTCCTTTCTGGACCTCGCTGCCGCAGGTCTCCAGCGAGCTGCCCGTGTGCTCCTTGGAGGAGCCCGTGGCGCCGCCGATGCCGTCGCGGCCCGTACGGCCGCCCAGCAGCAGGATCACGTCGCCCGGCGCAGGGCTCTCGCGGCGGACGTTCTCCGCCTTGACCGCTCCCACGACGGCACCCACTTCGAGGCGCTTGGCCGTGTAGCCGGGATGATAGATCTCACGCACATGCGTGGTCGCCAGGCCGATCTGGTTGCCGTAGCTGGAGTAGCCGGCGGCGGCCTTGCGGCTGATCATGCGCTGCGGGAGCTTGCCCGGCAGGGTGTCTTTCACCGCGGCGTTGATGTCGCCGGCGCCCGTCACGCGCATCGCCTGATAGACGTAGGCGCGCCCGGAGAGCGGGTCGCGGATGGCGCCGCCCAGGCAGGTCGCCGCACCGCCGAAGGGTTCGATCTCCGTGGGGTGGTTGTGCGTCTCGTTCTTGAACATCAGCAGCCACTTCTCCGGCTTGCCGTCCACCTCCACGTCCACGTAGATGCTGCAGGCGTTGTTCTCCTCGCTCTGCTCCATGTCCTCCAGCAACCCGCGGCTGCGCAGCACGCGCGCCCCGATCGTGGCAAGCTCCATCAGGCAGATGCTCTTCCGCTCCCGGCCGACCTCCCTGCGGGCCGCGAGGAATTCGCGGTACGCCGCCTCGATCTCCTCCTTGATGAAGGAATCCTCCACCCGGACTTCGGTCAGTTCGGTGGTGAAGGTCGTGTGCCGGCAATGGTCGCTCCAATAGGTGTCCAGGATGCGCAGCTCCGTCTCCGAAGGGTCGCGGCCTTCCGCCGTAAAATAGCGTACCACCTCGGCGAGGTCGTCGGTGTTCATCGCCAGGCCCCAGCGCTTGCAGAAAGCGGCATACTCCGCCGGCTGCATCTTCGTGAAGCCGGTCAGGTCCGCCAGCGGCTTCACCTCCGCCCGGCCTTCCGGCTGCAGGCGACCCAGGTCCTTGGGGCGGGACTCCACCACGTTGATATAATAGTGGCGGATGGCGGCGAGGGTCTCCTCGGGCAGGTCGTCGTCGAAAATGAGCAGGCGCGACGAGCGTATCTGCACGTCCGCGCCGGGATCGATGAGGTGGACGCAGTCCAGGGCCGAACTGGCCCGCTGGTCGAACTGGCCGGGGATGTATTCGACGGCCAGGTATTTCCTGCCTTCGAGGGGGCACTCGTCCGTCACGCTGTCGGTCACCACCTCGCCGAACACGGTATAGCGGCACTTCTCCAGCAACTCGGGCGAGAAGCCGAACAGGTCATAGACATTCAGGAGCCGGAGGGTACGCAACTCCAGAGAAAGGTTTTCGTTGAACTCACTTCTGAGGCTCTGCGCTTCTACCTGAAACTCCGAATACTTTTCTACGAAAATGCGATGTGCGTTCATACGCTATAGTTCAGTTTGAAGGACCTTGTCGGACTGCTTCTTCCGGTACGCCTCCAGCGCGGCCGCAAGGGCGGAATCCCGGAGGGCCAGGATGGCGATGGCATAGAGCGCGGCGTTCTTCGCCCCGTCGATCGCCATCGTCGCAACGGGGATGCCGGAGGGCATCTGGACGATGGACAGCAGGGAGTCCAGGCCGTTGAGCGCCTTGCTCTTGATCGGGACGCCGATCACGGGGAGCGAAGTGAGGGCCGCGGCCACCCCGGGAAGGTGCGCGGCGCCGCCGGCACCGGCAATCACCACGTCCACCCCGCGTTCGCGGGCGCCGGACATGTATTCACAGAAGAACGGAAGGGTGCGGTGGGCGCTGACGACCTTTTTTTCGTAAGGGACCCCGAACTGGTCGAGGGTCTCGCAAGCGGCTGACATCACTTCCCAGTCGCTCTTGGATCCCATGATAATGCTGACTTTCATATTGAACTAACCAAAGTGCAAATTTACAACAAAGCAACTCGCCTTGCAAGGAAAGTTATCGACATTTTTATGGCCGGATTGTTGAAAACTTCCGCGCGCGAATACGTGTATACCCGTGGAATTTTGCCTATCTTTGTCAATTGGTATGAAAGTACGTTTCCCACTATTCTTCGTCCTGGTCCTGCTGGCCGCCTGCGGGAGTCCCGGCAAGTACCAGGGACCCTTCCAAGTGTGGGAGCGCACCGTCATCACGATGTCCGACAGCGTAATGTACGTGGGCGTGGTCAGCGACCCTTCGGACAGCCTGGAGCTGCGCGCCGTCTGCCGGGACCTTTCCGGAGAGGAGCTCCGCAGCGATCTTTTCTCCATGCTCGCCGCCAAGATGCTCTCCACCGTGCGCGCCCCGCAGCAGGGCGGCGTAGGGATTGCGGCGCCCCAGGTGGGGCTGCCCCTGCGCGTCGCCGCCATCCAGCGGCTCGACAAGGCGGACGAGCCGTTCGAGGTCTATGCCAACCTGCACATTCTGGAACATCTCGGAGATACGGTCCGGGGACCGGAAGGCTGCCTGTCCGTGCCCGGCAGGCGGGGCGTCGTCCCGCGCAGCGAGGGCGTCGTGATCTCCTGGACCGATCCGCAGACCCTGGAGACCCGCAGCGAAGAAGTCCACGGCTACACCGCCGTCATCTTCCAGCATGAGACGGACCACCTGGACGGCATCCTCTACACCGACCGCGCCGAGTCCCTGTCCGACGACCCCGACTGGGAGGCGGAGCGGGCCCCCTATGCCGCGGCCGGTGCCTACGACAAACCCCGCTGGCGCCGCGGCGGAGAATTTTGACGCCATAAACATCAAAGACATGGACCTATTGCTCAAAGGAGGGACCCTGATCGACGGGACAGGCCGGCGCAGGGGCGACGTTCTCGTGCGCGACGGCCGCATCGCCGCCGTCGGACCCGACATCGTGGAAGCCTCCGGCGTCCGGACGCTGGACTGCGGCGGCAAAATGGTTTCGGCCGGTTTCGTGGACGTACACGTGCATTTCCGGGAGCCCGGACAGCGCTATAAAGAAACCATCCGCACCGGCTCGCTGGCGGCCGCCCACGGCGGCTACACGACCGTCTGCGCCATGCCCAACCTCGATCCCGTGCCCGACAGCCCGGACACACTCGCCCTGGAGCAGGAAATCATCGACCGCGACGCCTGCATCGAAGTCCTCCCCTACGCCGCCATCACCCGTGGCCGCAAGGGACTGGAGCCGGTGGATTTCGCGGCGCTCAAAGACCGCTGTGTCGCCTTCTCCGACGACGGCAGCGGGGTGCAGCGCGACGGGATGATGCTGCAGGCCATGACGGAAGCCGCCCGGCAGGACGTCATCCTCGCCGCCCACTGCGAGGACAACGCGCTGCTGCACGGCGGCTACATCCACGACGGCCGCTATGCCGCGGCCCACGGGCACAAAGGCATCTGCTCCGAGAGCGAATGGGGCCAGATCAGGCGCGATCTCGCCCTCGCGGAACAGACCGGCTGCCGCTACCATGTCTGCCATATCTCCTGTTCGGAGAGCGTCGGGCTGATCCGGCAGGCCAAGGCGCGCGGCGTGCGCGTGACCTGCGAGACGGGCCCCCACTACCTCACCCTCTGCGAAGACGACCTGCAGGAGGACGGCCGTTTCAAGATGAATCCCCCGCTGCGCCGCGCCGAAGACCGCGAAGCCCTGATCGAAGGACTGCTCGACGGGACCATCGACGCCGTCGCCACCGACCACGCCCCCCACAGTGCCGAGGAGAAATCCCGCGGCCTGGCGGGCAGCGCGATGGGCGTCGTGGGCCTGGAGACTGCCTTTCCGGTCCTCTATACCGCGCTCGTCATCCCCGGCAGGCTGCCGCTGGAGCGGCTCATCGAAGCGCTGACGGACGGACCGCGCCGGGCTTTCCGCCTCCCCGGAGGCCTGCGCCCCGGCGAGGCCGCAGACCTCACGGTGATCGATCCCGACGCCGCCTGGACCGTCGATCCGGCGGATTTTCTCTCCCTCGGCAAGGCCACGCCCTTCGCGGGCCAGGCCGTCCGCAGCCGTATTGTTCTGACCCTCAAGGACGGCGAGCCCGTCTGGCAAGCATAGCCTATGGAGAAACGCATTTTCACAATAGAGAGCAACGAGCCGGTGGCGCGCGACACCTTCCGGCTGGTGCTGCGCACGGACGCCCCCGTGGCGATATGCAGCGGCCAGTTCGTGGACATCGCCGTCCCGGGCTATTACCTGCGCCGGCCCATTTCGGTCAGCGACGTCCTTCCCGACGGGGTGATCCTCTACTACAAGGTGGTGGGCGAGGGCACGCTCGTGATGTCCGGAATGGTCCCGGGCGACACCTTGGAGCTGCTGCTGCCCCTTGGCGCCGGCTTCCATCCGGAAAAATGCGTCTCCGACGCGCTGCTCGTCGGCGGCGGACTGGGCGCCGCGCCGCTGTTCTTGCTTGCCAAAGAGCTTCTTGCGGCCGGAAAGAAGGTCACCGCCGTGCTCGGCTTCAAACGCGCCGACGAGATCTGCCTGGCCGAGGAATACCGCGCCCTCGGCGTCCCGGTGCACATCGCCACCCTGGACGGCTCCGCCGGCACGAAAGGCTTCGTCACCGACGCCATCGCCACCGCGCAGCCGGTCTTCGACCGCTTCTACACCTGCGGCCCGCTGCTCATGATGAAGGCCGTCTGCACGACGCTCGACGCTCCCGGCGAAGCCAGCATGGAGGAGCGGATGGGCTGCGGCGCCGGCTTCTGCTACGGCTGCACCCTGCAAACCCAGTCCGGTCCCCGGCGCGTCTGCGCCGACGGGCCCGTATTCGACAAGGAGGAGATCCTATGGTAAAAGACCTTTCCGTTTCGCTCTGCGGCCTGCGCCTCCGCAACCCGGTGATCCCCGCCAGCGGGACCTTCGGCTTCGGGCTGGAGCTCGCCGACTCGATGGACCTCAACGTGCTCGGCGGCATTTCCCTCAAGGGTACCACCCGCGAGGCCCGTTTCGGCAACCCCACCCCGCGCATCGCCGAGTGCACCGCCGGGTTGATCAACTCCGTGGGCCTGCAGAACCCCGGCATCGAGGCGCTCGTGTCCGACAAGGCGCCGGCCCTCCGGCGCATCTACGGCGGGGTCATCATCGCCAACATCAGCGGCTACAGCGTCGAAGAATACGCCTTCAACTGCGCCCGGGCGGATGCCTGCCCGGCCATCGACATCCTGGAGGTCAACGTCTCCTGCCCCAACGTCCACGGCGGCGGGATGGCCTTCGGCACCGACCCGCAGTCGGCCGCTGCCGTGACGAAGGCCGTCAAGGCCGTCACCCGCAAGCCCGTCTTCATCAAGCTCAGCCCCAACGTGACGGACATCGTGTCCATCGCCCGGGCCTGCGAGGACGCCGGCGCGGACGGCATCACGCTGATCAACACCCTGCTCGGGATGCGGATCGACATCAAGAAACGCAAGCCGGTCATCGCCAACAAGATGGGCGGCTTCTCCGGCCCGGCCGTGTTCCCGCTCGCCCTGCGGATGGTGTACCAGGTCGCGCACGCCTGCCGGATCCCGGTGATGGGCTGCGGCGGCGTGGCCCGCGCCGAGGACGTGCTCGAAATGATGATGGCCGGCGCCACGGCGGTGCAGGTGGGCGCGGAGAACCTCCGCAACCCGACCGCCTGCCCGGAGATCATCGGAGCCCTGCCGGCGCTGATGGAGCGCCTGGGCATTGACAGTTTACAAGAAATCATCGGAATCGTAGCATAATGGCAAAAGACGTGATCATCGCCTGCGACTTCGCGGGCCGGCAGCAGACCCTGGACTTCCTCGACGCGTTCGAGGGGCGGCGCAAGCCCTTCCTCAAGATCGGTATGGAGCTCTACTACGCAGAAGGACCCGACATCGTACGCGAGCTCAAGCGACGCGGGCATCCCATCTTCCTGGACCTCAAGCTCCACGACATCCCCAACACCGTGAAGAAGGCGATGCGCGTACTCTCCTCCCTGGACGTCGACATGTGCAACGTCCACGCCGCCGGCACCGTCGAGATGATGCGCGCCGCCCTGGAGGGGCTCACCCGGGAGGATGGCTCCCGGCCGCTGCTGATCGCCGTCACCCAGCTCACCTCCACCAGCGAGGAACGCATGCAGCGGGAGCTGCTGATCGGCGCCGGGATCGACGAGACCATCGTGAAATACGCGCAGAACGCGAAAGAGGCCGGCCTGGACGGCGTCGTCTGCTCGCCGCTGGAAGCGGCCATGGTCAAGGACGCCTGCGGCCCGGACTTCCTCGCCATCACCCCGGGCATCCGCTTCGCGGAAAGTGCGCGAGACAGCGGGGCCTCCGGAAAAACATGTTTTCCCGGGGTGCAAGATGACCAAGTCCGCATCACCACCCCCGCCCGCGCCCGACAGATCGGTTCCGACTACATCGTGGTCGGCCGTCCCGTGACGGCCGCCCCCGACCCCGTCGCCGCCTACGGGCGCTGCCTGAAAGAATTTTTGAATCAATAAGAAGATATGCAACGCAAGATTGCCAAAGAACTCCTCTCGATCGGGGCCGTGTTCCTCCGTCCGGAGGAGCCGTTTACCTGGGCCAGCGGCATCCAGAGCCCCATCTACTGCGACAACCGCCTGACCCTCTCCGCCCCTGCCGTGCGGGAGCAGGTGGAGGCGGGGCTCGCGACGCTCGTGCGGGAGCATTTCCCGGACGCCGAGGCCCTCATGGGCACCTCCACCGCCGGCATCGCCCACGCCGCCATCACCGCCACGATCCTCGGCCTGCCGATGGGCTATGTCCGGGGCGAGGCCAAGAGCCACGGCCGCACCAACCGCATCGAGGGCCGGCTCGACCCCGGGACGAAGGTCGTCGTGGTCGAAGACCTCATCTCCACGGGCGGCAGCGTCATCGACGTGGTGAACGCCCTGCGCGAAGCGGGCGCCGAGGTGCTCGGCATCGTGAGCATCTTCACCTACGGCATCCGCAAGGGCCTGGACCGCCTCGCCGCGGCGAACGTCGTCAACCATTCGCTAAGCAACCTCGACGTCCTCGTGGACGTGGCCGTGGAGAACGGCACTATCACCCCTGCACAGAAAGAACAGATCCTGCAATTCCGCAACGGCTTATGAAACACCTCATCGACCCCACCGACCTCAGCAAACAGGAGATCGACCAGATCATCGCCCTGGCCGAAGACATCATCGCGCACCGCGAGCGCTACCAGGGCAGCATGGCCCACAAGAAGCTCGCGACGCTTTTCTATGAGCCCAGCACGCGTACGCGCCTGAGTTTCACCGCAGCCATGATGGAACTGGGCGGCCAGGTCCTCGGCTTCTCCAATCCCCAGAATTCGTCGGCGGCCAAGGGCGAGACGGTGCAGGACACCGTGCGCGTGGTGGGCTGCTTCGCGGACATCATCGCGATGCGCCATCCCATCGAAGGGGCGCCGCTGGTGGCTTCCGAGGTGTCCACGGTGCCGATCATCAACGCCGGCGACGGCTCCCACAGCCACCCGACGCAGACCCTCACCGACCTGCTGACCATCAAACGCGAGCTCGGCCACATCGACGACATCACCATCGGCTTCTGCGGCGACCTCCGCTTCGGCCGGACGGTGCATTCCCTCATCAAGGCCCTGTCCCGCTACCACGGGATCAGGGTCGTGCTGATCGCTCCGGACGAACTGCGCCTGCCGGATTACATCAAACAGGACGTCTGCGACAAGATGGGGGTGAAATACCGCGAGACGGACAGCCTGGACGATGCCATCCCGGAGCTGGACGTGCTCTACATGACGCGCGTGCAGAAGGAGCGATTCCTGGACGAAGACGAGTTCGACCGCGTCAAGGACAGCTTCGTGCTGGACGCCCGCCGCATGGCGCTGGCCAAGGAGAAGATGGCGGTGCTGCACCCGCTGCCGCGCGTCAACGAGATCCTCACGGAGGTGGACGACGATCCGCGGGCGGCATACTTCCGCCAGGTAGAGAACGGAAAACTCGTCCGTATGGCGCTGATCATCAGCCTGATGGAGTGGAAGAACGATCCCGAGCACACGATGCCCGACCATGAAGCGCCCATCGTCAACCCCGCGCTGCACTGCACCAATGCCAAGTGCATCTGCAACAACGAGAACCACGAACCGCGCTTCCGCCTCGCCGAGAACGGCATCACCCGCTGCTGGTACTGCGACAGCAAGGTGCGATAACGCACCTTGCTGTCGCATGGCGGCCTCCTGTTCATTGAGGGGCGTTCCCCTCAAGCTCCCCCGGTCGCTCCGCTCCGAACCAAGGTCTACGGGGCCAGGCCCGTTCGCTGCATCTCACGCTCCACGGGTGTGACGGCGATCTTCGGGACCGCCTCCGGCTTGTAGGCACCGCCGAAGCTGCGCTTCATATTCATCTCAAACTCGGCCCAGGGCACCATCACCTGCTTGTACTTGCCGGTGGCGAAGTCGTATTCCGTACGGACGGTCTGGGGGAAATACTCCGGGGAGTAGGGGCTGTCATAGGGCGCCATCCCGGGCTCGATGGCATAGACGAAGGGGAAGGAATGGTTCATCAGCGGCACGGCGTGCTCCGGGAAGGCGTAGGGGTTGCTCAGAAACAGGCGGGCGATGGACAGGGCCGTCCGGGCGGTCTTGGATAGTTTGGGCGGGCGGTACCACTCCAGATTGTAGTCGATGGAATTGAGCAGGCTGTTGCGCACCTGCGCATTGACCCGGGCGGCGCGCTGCTCTTTGCTCTCATAGCCCTGCGGGGTCAGGATCGAGGGCATCCGGATGCCCGGGAAGACCGGACCGCCCATCGGCGGCAGCAGCTCCGGCCTGCGCTGCAGGCTGTCCACCCCCATCAGCGGCCCGTCCAGGATCTGCACCGGATGGTCCTGCGCCCTTAAGAACAGGGAGCCGGCAAAGAGCAAAAAACAAATGGAGAGGAATCTTCGATTCATACCGAAGTCCTTTATTTTCAAAGACCATACCGCGGACGTTCGTCGGGATCAAACCAGCCTGCGGCGGTGCAGTTCTGTGGTGAAGGCGGCGACGGAGTGGACGTCGAGCTTGGCGTAGAGCCGCTTGCGGTACCACAGGACCGTGTTGACGCCCAGGCAGACCCGGTCGGCGATCTCCTTGGTGCTGAGGCCCTCGGCGAGCAGCTTGGCGATGGCTTTTTCCTGCTCCGTCAGGGCGATCTCCTCCCCCGCCGCCGGTCGCAGCTCCTCGATGGTCTCGTCCAGCACGGCGGCGGTCTCGGTGAGTTCCTTGCGGGTCCGTTTCAGGCGGAAGACGATCCAGAAAGCGGCGGCGGCAGACGCCAGCAGCAGGGCCAGCAACACGGCAAGCGTACGCATATTCTTATTCAAGGCGTCATAGCTCGCAGTCATATAGTCCAAGGTCTCGGAACGACTTTGAGCCTCTTCTTGAGGGTGATTGGCGTAATAGGCTTCGGCTTCCTTGAGGCACTGCAGGGCTTTCCGCATCTGGCCGTTCTCTTTGTACCAGCGTCCCTGGCCCTTCCTGGCTATTGCCACCATCAGGGAATCCCCTGACTGTCTTGCTGCGGTTAGGGAGCGGTCGTAGTCGGCTTTCGCCTGCTTTTTGTCACCGGCATCCATCCGAATCTCTCCCAGGTTGTAGTACAGGATGGCGTTCTGCTGGTAATCTTCGTATTTGTCAAAGATTTCCGCTGCCTTGTTGTAGTAGAAAGAAGCCTGCTCGATGGAATCCTGCACCGCATAGAAGTTGCCCATCGTGCCCCAGAGCCGGGAACGATTGGCATCCAAATCATTCTCCTTGCGTGGCGGATTATCCGATTCCATACTGGCCAGGGCAGCAGCGGCTTTGTTATAATAGACCCTGGCGCTGTCGTACTGTTCCCTTGCCCAGAACGTCTGGCCAACCAGGATGGAGGCGTCGAAGACGGTCATGTCTCCGCCCAGCTGCTCGCCCAGCCGGATAGCCTGCCTGCCGTAATAGGTGCACTTGGTGGCGTCGAGCTGGAGATACCCCCAGGTCAGTTCACGGCAGAGCATGGCGTAATCGACCAGTTCTTCCTTGGATGTAGAAGCCAGTTTGTCAGGCGTGTATCGGGCGGCAACCCGCTCCAGTGAATCCAAATTGCGCCCCCTGTGGTCCGTGTAGCCGAAGGCGGCCGCGGGAAGCAGGAGGCACAATATGAAGAGTAATCTTCGCATAATCGCAAAGATACGAATTATTTGACGGTATATCCCGCCAGCGAAGTCACATTTTTGGAATAGTCAGGGTTTGTGGGGTTGAAGGTCCGGCACTCGAACATCACCTTGTCGAAGTTGCTGGAACTGCCGGACATGGCGGTACGGGATTTCAGGACCGCGCCGGTCTCCTTGTCCACCACGAAATGGCTGGAACTGGTGCTGGTGACGCTACCGGCCGAAATCGTCTTGGAGCGGGTCACCTCATAGGCGTCACGGCCAAGAAACTTGACCGTGGCCTGCTTCGGGTCGGGCTTGGGATACTCCTGAAACAGGGAGGCCAGAACTTCATCCCTTTTCATCTGAGCCAGAAGGGCGCCCGTGGCATCGGCATAGGTCCCGCCCTTGACGGACTTGGAGGCCTCGTGCTTGCGGGCGTCCAGTTTGTAGTAGAGCACCTGGCCGTTCTCAAAGATATAGGTGGCATCGGTAGGCCCCATCAAGGACTCCATATGGATATAGAGTTCGTTGCCCTTGCGGGACACGGTGATGGTCTTGTCCAGGCTCTCGTTGCGGGCATTGTTGCCGCTGTATGCGTATTTGACATAGCTGACCGAGAAATCCTGCGCATACCAGGGATCCTGCGCACGGGCGCCAATCGCCGCAATCAGGGCGGCAAGGCCGAGTATCATCCGTTTCATGGCTATTCTTCTTTAAAGTTTCAGTGTGGAATCCTTCATATCATTGGACCATACGCGGTAGTTCAGATTGTACGTCTTGACCTGCATGGTGTTCTTTACGGCGCCGCCGTTGCCGCGGCCCTCATACTTGAGGCAGCAGCCGGTGGACGGGTCAACCCAGTACTTCATGGTGATACCGCCATACCCGTCAGTGTCGAAGACCCAGCAATTCACGCCGCACACCGTCTCGTTGCCGACATAGAACTCGCTTAGGCTGCTTGCCGGGTCGGTCTTGAGGCTGTTCCAGAACTCGCTATCGGCAAAGGTGTCCAGCAGCGCCAGGTTCTCCCTCGCTTCCCACTCATCCGGATCCAACTGCTCATTGTCCACCTTCCCGTGGTCGAAGCCATCTTTTTCCAAATACTGCTTGCACTCGCGGGAGGCCAGATTGTAATACATCCAATATTCAATGTCGCCTCTTTTGTCGAGGCACTTTTCTATCTGTTCAGAGCCGATCTTGGCATAGATGATCGAGCCGGTGTGGATATAGTAATGGTCCTTCGGAGGATTGTACTCATATTTTCCGGTAAACGCCGGGCCGGCTTCCTCGCCGCCGCCATTGGGCTTGGTGCCCGTCTTTGCGACCACGGTCACCGTCCTGTAATACAAGGTGTTGCCGAGAACGGCCAGCACCTTGGTGGTCCCGAGCGCGACACCCTTCAACACGCACTTATTGCCATCCTCCTCGAGCTCCAGCACGTCATCGTCGTTGTCATCCAGCGTGTCGAAAACCACCTCCGCTCCGGCGGCGAACTTGGTCGTCCAGGCGAAGCGCTCTCCCAGCCCGATGGTCAGGGCCGGTTCCTCGATCTCCCTGGGATTCTGGGCGAAGACCACGGCACAGAGCAGGAGCGCCATTAAAGTCAAGATCTTTTTCATATCAGTTTCGTGTTAGATGATTCCCTGTTCGGTGGCGGCGACGACCAGTTCGGCAATGCTGTGGACGTCGAACTTGAGGTGCAGGCGCTTGCGGTACCACAGGATCGTGTTGGGCCGCAGGTGCAGCGCCTCCGCAATCTGGGTGGACGACTGCCCCTTGGCAATCCGTCTCAGAATCTCCAGTTCCCGCCCGTTCAGCGGTTCGGTCAAATCGATCATAGCCTTTTCCACCGTTAACTTTCCCAAAATTCGCACTTCGCGGGGAGAAAAACACCACACGATTATGTGGTTTTGCCGCAGAACCGTGAAAATAAGCCCCGGAACGGCTATCTGGGGCAGCCGCTGTGCGGTGGTCGGCATTCACCTTTGTATCAAGCAGTTATTGAATCACCTCAGGGTCTATTGGAGTGGAGATAAATGTATAACGATCTTTATATCAACTAGATACTGACCACCGCGACCCCTTCGTTCCAACATCCATCCGTCCGCACCGCGTTTTTTCAACTAACTATAGAACAGTCACATACATTTCTACTTAGGGGCATTTTCCCGCAAGTAAAAATGCACAAGGCTATCAATCAACCATTTACAAAAACGCAGACTCTAGCTGGGATTGAATTGAGGGTTCGGGGCAAGCGCCGAAAATGGTCGGTATTGGCGCCGACCCCATTCGGAAAACCTGTGTCGGAGCCGGAATCCGCCAAACCCGGTTCCGACCCGGCGCCAAATATACCCTCGGCATAGCCTTGCTGCCACCGGCGCGTGAGCCGCGGGGGTCGGTGGCAGAGGAAGGAACCTGAAACGATGATAAGAGGTGCTGAAGCCGGCAGCGGCCGTCGCCTTCAGGAAGGCGTGCCACCCTCGGCATCGTCAGAGGGAGGGGCCCGACGGATACAAGTTATCGCGAAGCGATGACGCAGGAGACGTTGGGAGGGATGAAGTGAGCGAAGCGAACGGAACCTTCCGGAGGCGAGCTGCCGCTGCCGCGAAAGCAATACCTGCAGGCGATCAGCAGCAGCTTATCGTCAGAACTGGAAGTAGATGAACGCCTGCAGATCCGCGGTGATGAACTGATAGACCACGAAGACCACCAGGACCACGGCCAGGGCCATGACCGGCAACGGGAGCATCGCGAAATTGAGCCGGTACCAGCGCTTCCAGCGCGTCGGGAGCCAGTGGATCACCATGCCGGCGATCACCAATGCGAAGACCTTCCAGTAGGTCCCGACGATTTCGGGGATCTGCGCCCAGTTCCAGGCGGAGCCGATCTGGTTCACCATCCGCCGGGCCGTCTGCCACGCCACCTCATTGGCCGTGGCAGGATCGAGATTGCTGCCGCTGCGGAAGAATAGCCGGGTAAACGTAATGAAAGTAAAGGTCTGGATCACGCCCCAGAAGTAGCCCAGCTGCTTGCAGCCCTTGCCGCCGCAGAGATGATAGATAAAGCGGATGAGCGTCCCGGTCCAGACGAAGAGCGACCAGACGAACAGCAGGTTCCACACCGGCGCGCCGACGGCGAAATGCATCACCCCGAGGAACAGGACGACGACTGACACAAGGCTGATACGCAAGCCCCACTTCATCTCCTTCCAGAACTGGTACACCACCAGGCCGATGCCGTTCAGGCCGCCCCAGATGATGAAATTCCACGAAGCGCCGTGCCACATGCCGCCCAGCAGCATCGTGATGAAACGGTTGATGTTGGAGAGGATCTTCTTGCGCCGTTCCGGATTGAAGTGAGCCACCACGCCGAGGGCCGCCGCCAGCACCACGAAGACCATCGACACCACCCAGCTTCCGGAAAGGATGGCCGCGATCACCGCGAAGAGAAAGATCCAGAAATAGGTGCCGAAGGTGGCGTTGCGGTTGCCGCCCAGGGGGATGTAGAGGTAGTTCTTGAGCCAGGTGCTCAGCGACATGTGCCAGCGGCGCCAGAAGTCCTGCGGGTTGGATGCCTTGTAGGGCGAGTTGAAGTTCTGCGGAAGGTAGAAGCCCATCAGCATCGCCACGCCGATGGCGATGTCCGTGTAACCCGAGAAGTCGGCATACACCTGCAGGGAATAGCCGAAGAGCGCGGCGAGGTTCTCGAAGCCCGTGAAGAGCTGGGGATTCTCAAACACGCGGTCGATGAAATTGACGGCGATGTAGTCGCTCAGGATCAACTTCTTGGCGAGACCGTTGAGGATCCAGAACACCGCGATGCCGAACTGCTTGCGCCCCAGGAAATACGGCTTGTAGAGCTGCGGGATGAAGGTGCTCGCCCGCACGATCGGGCCCGCGACCAGCTGCGGGAAGAAACTGACGTAGAAACCGAAATCCAGGATGCTGTCCACCGGCTTCACCTGCCCGCGGTACACGTCCACCGTGTAGCTGATCACCTGGAAGGTGAAGAACGAGATGCCCACCGGCAGCACGATGCTGTCCACGCTGAAACGCTCCGCACCCGTCAGGACGTTGCCAAGCGTCCCGAACACGTTCACCACTTTGAGCTCCAACCCCGTCAGCGAATGCACGAAGTCGGCGAAAAAGTAGGAATACTTGAAATAACACAGGATCAGCAGGTCGATGCACACGCTCAGGATCAGCCAGGCCTTCTTGCGGCCGGGATGCGTCGCGGCGGCGATCCGACGCGCAATCGTGAAGTCCGAGAAGGTCACGAAGATCAGAATCAGCACCGACAGCCCGCTGGTCTTGTAGTAGAAGAACAGGCTGACCAGGAACAAAAAGGCGTTGCGCAGCTGCATGCGATTGCGGCTGATCAGGGCAAAAACGGCAAAAACCAGGGCGAAAAACGCCCAGAAATAGAATTGCGTAAAGAGCAGCGGCGAGTTCGGGTCGAACCCGAACAGACGCTGTGCAAAACCCGCTATGCCACTCCAGTCCATATACCTATCTCTTCCATTTGTCTTCCATCATCGCCTCCACGAAGAGGTCTCCCAGCAGCTCGTACCCCACATCCGTGAAATGCAGCCTGTCCTCCTTGACCAGGCCCGCGTCCCGCCATTTCTCGACGGAGTGGGCCTCTCCCATCAGGCCGTAGACGTCCCAGACCCCGGCGCCGAATTCCTCCGCCAGCTCCATCATCGCCGTCCGCACGGCCTCGCCGTTGGTATTCCAGGTCATGCCGCGCCGCACGTATCGGTAGCTGTCGTTGTTGGTGATGAAGATGAAGGCACATTCGGGGTTGGTCTTCAAGACCATGCGCAGCAGGCGACGGTAGTTGTCCTTGAACTTCTCGGGCTTGAAGTCCTTCGCGCTCACGGCCGAGTCGTTGATGCCCACCGCCAGGATGGCCAGGTCCGGATGTACGAGCTTCATGTCGCGCTCCAGGTCCGCGCAGCGGTCCAGCCAGGACGGGAGCGCAGCCCCGTTCACCCCGGAGGAATAGTAGTTCACTCCCGGACGGTAGCTGACCGGCTGCAGGCCGGTGAGCGTAAACTCCTCGCCCTTGGGGACATGGAACTGCAGGTGCACGGTATCGGTGGGTGCGGGCAAATAGAAAAGGTAGCTTCCGGTCTCGGGCTCGAAGTCGAAGCGGAGCGTATCCGCCAGGCAGATGATATAGGGGTAGGCGCGCTCGGAGGAGCCATAACCCAGCACGCGCAGGCTCTCGCAGCACCAGAGGCTGTCGCCGGGGGCGTTGAGCCGGAAACTCACCGAAGCATCGGGACTCGCCGTCCGTGCCCCATAGCCGGTCACGCCGTAGCGGGGACGGCGCAACTGCGTGGACTGCGTCAGGATGGGCGCTTCCCACTCTCCCGTGGCCGTCATGGTGTAGGTCTTGTCGTAGTTGGTTCCGGCCAGTTTGTAGGGAAACAGGAAGCCGCGGTCGCCGCGAACCGTCAGCGAATCCAGCAGGTTCATGATCCGGTTGGGGAAATAGGCGGCCTGGACATGGGATCCGCCCACGTGCCAGATATTCACGTTGCCCCGGCCCGTCGAGACCAGGCTGTCGAGTTTGTCGTAGAAGAGGTCCTGCGCAGCACGGGAGCCCGGGAAGAGCAGCACGGACTTGTCCGGACGGGCGCAATCGGGCAGCGCCAGGCGGGTCGTCACCGAATCGACAGCCGGATCGGCCGCTGAAACGACCGCTGAAACGGCCGCCGAATCAGCCACCGCCCCGGACAGCTCCTGCCCCCGGGCGGCGAAGCCCAGCAGGAGCGCGGCTGCACAGGCGAGGAGATCCTTCGACAAGCTCAGGATGACAGGTATGCGTGCCCTACCGACCATTCTTCTTCCGCCACTGGTAATAATCGTAATACACGAAGAGGGCGTCGCAGAACATGTCGCCGATCTTCGTGGAGCCGGCCAGCGTGAAATGGACGTAGTCCGACCCGGCCAGCGCCGGCCGGGCGGCCACCCACTGCTTCATCGAGTTTTCTCCGCCCATGACCCCATAGATGTCCCAGTAGGCGCCGCCGGCGTCCATGACCGTATTCCGGAGCGAGTCCACGATCCCGGGCAGTTTGGGATAGGTCTGGCGCTTGCCGTTCACCACCGTGGACATGTCGGAAGGTCCCACGAAGACGATCCGCGCCTGCGGCGCCAGTTCGCGCAGCAGCACGACCTGCTTGTGGATGGACTCCACGTAAGTCTCGATCTGCTTGTCCGACTTGAGGTACGGCACGCTGTTGCCCCCATACTGCAGCAGGATCAGCCGGACGTTCTCCTCGCGGTAGAACTCCCGCAGCTGATTGGCATCCATCGTGGTGAAGATGGCGCCGGAACTGCCGCGCATGGCCATGTTGTCCATCCGGACGCCCGTCTCGCTGTCGAGCAGCACGCCGTACAGGTCGGCATAGCCCGACACGGTCATGGAAGCGCGCGTGGAACTGTCCGGCAGCTCGAAACGCACGAACGCGAGCGGACTGCCGTCCGCTTCGACGACCTGCTTTTCTCCGCGGCTGCTCACGGACAGCCGGCTCTGGAGGTTGCCCGCCACCAGCGTCATCCGTTCAAAAGTGCGCTGCCCCTTGTCCTTGCCGCGGATAGGGTAGAAAGACAGCGTGGCCACCGTGTCCAGACGGACGAAATCGGCAAAGGGACCATATTTGCGGATGCCCGCCCGGTGGGAAACGTCTCCGTAGTTGAAATAGCGTGCAAGCTCCGCAGTGCTGCCGCCGCCCACAAAGGGGGTGGCGTGCTTGCGGGCCGGCATCATCCCGGGACCGTTGCCGCCGAAGCGCTCCTGGAGCCGCTCCCGGATGGTCCCGGTGATGCGGTCCTCCTCGATCTGCGAATCGCCGTAGTGCAAGATGCGCAGGGGCGTCCGGTCCGCCTGCCCGAGCGCGTCGAAAAAGCCGTCGAAGAAAGAATAATCGTCGCCGGGCAGGTAGAAGCGTGCCGGGTCCTCCTCGAAAAAGTCCTCGTAGCTGTCCTGCTGGGCTGCGAGCACGGCCTGCCGGCGTTGCTGGATCAACTCCTCCGGCGTGGGACCGGTCTCTTTCTCCGCAGCGGAGAGGATATCCGACAGTTGCGGGAAGTGCAGCCCGAGCACTCCTTCCTCGGGAAACACGGCGCACAGGGCGGCCAGGACGGCGATCACGCCAAACAGGAACAGGACGATCTGGTATCTTTTCATGATTCTTTCCAAACTTTCAGGTACTCCTCCAGGGCCCACATCTCGTCGCGATACTGGGCGGCCTGCGCGAAGTCGAGCTCCGCAGCCGACTTTTTCATCCGCCGGCGGTCCTCCTCGACCATCTTCTCGATCTGCGCCCGCGACATCGAGCGGATCACCGGATCCTGGAGCACGGCGGCGAGGTCCGCGGCCACGTGTCCGTCCCGGTAGGCCGCCCCCGCCTCCCGGTGGGAGTCGTGGCCGAAGCCCACGGACACCGTTCCGCGGCCCAGATCCGAAGGATTGGGGATGTAGGTCGGATCGTCGTAGGAGTTGGGGGCGCTGACGCGCCCGGTGGTGCCGTTCGCCAGACCGCGGGAAAGTTGCTTGCCGCCGCGCGAGCCCAGTTCGCCGGCCAGGACGTTCTGTTTCACCTCGACCTGCTTCGGGGTAATATGGTGGAGTTTGTTGTATGCGATCTGTTTCTTGCGGCGCCGGTCGGTCTCGCGGATGGTCTGCTCCATCGACGGCGTGATCTTGTCGGCGTACATGATTACGAGGCCGTTGATGTTGCGGGCTGCGCGGCCGGCCGTCTGCGTCAGGGCGCGCGCCGTGCGCAGGAAGCCCTCCTTGTCGGCATCCAGGATCGCCACGAGCGAAACGGTCGGGATATCCAGCCCCTCGCGTAGCAGGTTGACTCCCACAAGCACGTCGAAAAGACCGTTCTTGAAATCCTCGATGATCTCCACGCGGTCCGTCGTGTCCACGTCGGAATGGATATAGCGTACACGGACGCCGATGCGGCGCAGGTATTCGTCCAGCTCCTCCGCCATCCGCTTGGTGAGCGTGGTGACGAGCGTCCGCTCGTCCCGCTCCGCCCGGACACGGATCTCTTCCACCAGGTCGTCCACCTGGTTCCGGGTCGGACGCACCTGCACGGGCGGATCCAGCAGGCCCGTCGGCCGGACCACCTGCTCCACCACGAGGCCGCCGGACTTCTCCAGTTCGTAGTCCGCCGGCGTGGCGCTGACATATACCTTCTGGCCCGTCAGGGCCTCGAATTCCTCAAACTTGAGGGGACGGTTGTCGGCCGCAGCCGGCAGGCGGAAGCCGTACTCGATCAGCACGCTCTTGCGGCTGTGGTCGCCGCCGTACATGGCGTGCACCTGCGGCAGCGTGACGTGGCTCTCGTCCACGAAGGTGACGAAATCCTTCGGGAAATAATCGATCAGGCAGAAGGGGCGCTGCCCCTCCCGGCGGCCGTCGAAGTAGCGGGAATAATTCTCGATGCCCGGGCAGTAGCCCATCTCCTTGATCATCTCCAGGTCATACTCCACGCGCTGCCTGAGGCGCTTGGCCTCCAGTCCCTTGCCGATGTCATCGAAATAATTCATCTGCCGGACCAGGTCGTCCTGGATATGGGACACGGCGAGGGCGGCGCGTTCCTTGGTGGTCACGAAATTGCCCGCCGGGTAGATGTTGATCTGTTCGATGTCCTCGCGCTTCGCCCCGGTCACGGGGTCGATCAGACTCAGGGCGTCGATCTCGTCCCCGAAGAACTCGATGCGGACGGCATCGTCCGAGCCGGCGAGATACACGTCCACCGTGTCGCCGCGCACGCGGAACGTCCCCCGTTTGAAGTCCACTTCCGTGCGGTTGTAGAGCGCGTCCACCAGGCGGTAGAGCAGTCCGGTGAGGCTGCGCGTCTCTCCCCTTCTGACGGGGACCGTCTGGGCGTGGAAGTCCTCCGGGTTGCCGATGCCGTACAGGCAGGACACGGAGCTCACCACGATCACGTCGCGCCGGCCGCTCAGCAGGGCGCTGGCGGCGCTCAGGCGCAGCTTCTCGATCTGGTCGTTGATGCTCAGGTCCTTCTCGATGTAGGTGTCCGTCGTGGGGATGTAAGCCTCCGGCTGGTAGTAGTCGTAATAGGACACGAAATATTCCACGGCGTTGTGCGGGAAGAAGGACTTGAATTCGCCGTAGAGCTGGGCGGCGAGGGTCTTGTTGTGGCTGAGGATCAGCGCCGGCCGCTGCAGGCGCTCGATCACCCCCGCCATCGTGAAGGTCTTGCCCGAACCCGTGACGCCCAGCAGCGTCACATCCCCCACCCCGGCCTCCAGCGCGGAGCAGAGCCCCTCGATGGCCTCCGGCTGGTCCCCGGCGGGACGGTATTCGGATTCGAGCTGGAATTTCATCTTACAAAGATAACGATTTGTCGTTATCTTTGCAACGCTGTGCGCGTCAGCGGCACTTTCCTGTAACCCAGCCGGTGCAGCTCGATGGCGGCGCCGACGCGGTAGAGCACCGTGTAGGCGCGGGCGAGGAGATAGAAGCCCCGCGCCGTCTGCGTCTCGACGCCCTCATGCTGCAGCAGGCCGAGCACGGCAAGGGCGCAGCTCTGCAGGGTATCGGAGATTTTTTTCGCCTCGGGGCCGTCCAGCGGCAGGCCGAGCACGTCCCGCAGGATATGTTCGTCCATATCGTCCCAGAGACCGTCGATGTCCGGGTTGCGGAGCAGTTCGGCGGGCAGCATGCCGGCGCCGCTGCAAATCTTGACCATGCCGTCTTCGAGCAACTGCTCGAAACGGTCTAGGTCGCGGGTATCTTCTTCGGAAAGCATCAGATCCTGCGGATTTTAATGACCTGCTTGAGGGCCCCGACCTGCGAGATGACCTTGTCCAGCTCGGCGCTCGAAGGCACCAGCAGGCGGATGGTGATCTCGTAGGTCCCGGCACGCAGGTTTTCCTTGACATTGAAAGCGCGCATCGCCACCTTGAACTGGCCGATGACGGTCATGATGGCGCTGAGCACGGGATGGTCCAGCTCGGACGTAACGGCGAGCGTGCACTGGAAGCCGCCGGCGGAGGGACTGTCCTGCCAGACGACTTTCTGGATACGGTAGGGAAAGCGTTCGATGAGCCGGGCGGCATTGGGACAGGAAATGCGGTGGATCTTGATGCCTTCGGTGCGTGTGACGAAACCGAACACATCGTCGCCGAAGACCGGGTTGCAGCACTTGGCCATCTTGTAGTCCAATCCCTTGACATTCTTTGCACTCAGCACGAGGATATCGTCCGTACCCGTGCCCGAATAGCCCTTGGGAACCGCCACCTCCTGCATCTCCGCCGACTGCGCGCTTCGCTCCTGCTGCGCGGCGAGTTTCTGCTGGATGAAGGTCTTGATGTCGTTGATATCCACTTCCTCCCTGGAAAGGGCTGCCAGGAACGGCAGGACGGAAGGGTATTTCCGCCCCTTCAGGAACTCCATCATCCAGTCATCCGGGAGCTCCAGTTTCCAGTTGCGCAGGCGCCGCTCCAGCAGCTCCCGGCCGTCCGCGGCGGCCTTGCGCTCATTGGCGTCCAGCTCCTGCCTGATCTTGGTACGCGCCTTCGAAGAAATCACCCAGCCCAGCCAGTCGCGGTTCGGCCGCTGGTCCTTGCGGGTGAGGATCTCCACGACGTCGCCGGTCTTGAGTTTCTCGCGGATGGGCACCGCCTTGCCGTTGATCCGTCCGCCGGTGCAACGGCAGCCCAGACCGGAATGGATATGGAAAGCGAAATCCAGCACGGACGCGCCTGCGGGCAGGATGCGCAGCTCGCCCGTCGGGGTGAATACGAAGATCTCCCTGTCCGGCGGCGCGGGCATGTCCTCCGGCGCGGCATCGAAAGGGTGCTCCAGCGCATCGCGTACGGACTGCAGCCAGCGGTCGATGGACGCCTCGTGGCGTATGCCCTTGTAGGCCCAGTGCGCGGCATTGCCGCTCTCGGCCTCGATGTCCATCCGCTTGGTGCGTATCTGCACTTCGAGGGCCTGGCCCCGCTTGTTGTTGACCGTGATATGCAGGGACTCATAGCCGTTGGGGCGCGGCGTGGTGAGCCAGTCGCGCAGGCGCGACGTGTCCGGCTCGTACTCCTCGGTCACGTAGGAATACACCTTCCAGCACAGGTCCTTCTCCACCTTCGGGTCGTCCTCGCAATCGATGATGAAACGGATGGCGAACACGTCGTAAACCCCTTCGAAGGGGACTTTCTGCACCTGCATCTTGCGGTAGATGGAATAGGCGCTCTTGGTGCGGATCTTCAGCTTGTAGGAGATCCCGGCGTCGGAGAGCTTCCGCTTCAGCGGCTCGATGAACCCGGCCGTGATCTGCACGCGGTCCTTCTCCGTGGCTTTCAGCTTGTTGGTGATGGCGCGGTACTGCTCGGGATCGGCATAGCGGAACCAGATGTTGCCCAGCTCGTTGTTGATGTTGTACAAGCCAAGCTGGTGCGCCAGCGGCATGTAGAGCATCTGGGTCTCCAGGAGTTTCTGGTCGCGGGAGGTCTTCGGGAACATCTGCAGGCCGCGCATCACCTCCAGCCGGTCGGCGATCTTGAGCACGGTCACGCGCGGGTCGGTCGAATACTGCACGATCAGGCGCTTGTAGTTCTCCGCCTCCAGGCGGGTGTCCTTGGGCTTGATGGTCGAAATCTTGTTGAGCCCGTCCACGAGTTTGCGGACATCCTGCGGGAAGGCGCCGATGTCCACGTCCTTGTGGATGCGGGTAGCCTCGTGCAGGTAAACGGCGGCCACACACAGCTCCGGGAGGCCGATTTCATCCTCCACGATGCGTGCCACGTTGTCCGGATGCGTGATGAACGGAGTCCCGTCATAGCGGGTCTCGTCCTTCAGCGCCTCCAGTGCCAGGGCGCGGGCTTGTGCGACCAGGTTGTCCATCGAAAAAAAGCTAATTGGCAGATGCGCGGTTGGTTGCCGTCCGGCGTCGGGGCTGGCGCGCCGGCTCGACGTAGCGGCCCAGGGCGCGGTCCACTTCTTCCTTGGCGAGCCGCCACTGCGCCTTGTATTCTTCATCGGCCTGCAGACGGGCGAAAACGGCCGCCGCCACGATGTGGGACGCCTGGATGTCGCTCATCCAGTGCACGCCCACGATGACGCGCGAGTACGCGCCGTCTTCGCCCCGCTTCAGGATCGCGTCCTGGCACTCGGGGCGCAGGGTGCAGAGGATGTAGCTCAAGCCGTAGAAATTGGCCGAATGGCCGGAAGGATACGAACCGTTGTGCACCAGCCAGGCCTCGGATTGCGGCGTGAGGCTCGGCTCGCCGTAGTAGGCGAAGGGGCGGGTGCGCTTGTAGTGGTTCTTCGCTTCGCTGCACCCGTAGGTGCCGAAGCACTCCTTGGCCCGCATCAGCAGCTCGTAGGTGGCAGGCATCGTCTCCTGCCGGATCTCCAGACCGAAGGATTCGGCAAACTGCAGCAGGACGGACCCGTCCATGTTGGCATCCACGACGGCCTGATGCCCGCGGGGCGTGTCACGCAGGAGCTTCGCGCGCTGGTAGCAATACTCGTCCAGCAGGAATTCCACGGAACCCGGCTCCGGGGGCGCCGGCAGGATGGCAAGGCTGCTGGCCACGGCCTCCTGGGAAAGATAGGGCGTCAGATTCTGTGCGGCCAGGCTGCCCGGGAAGGACAGGCCGGAGACGGCGATGAACGCCGCGATTGTCAGCATGAAATGTTTCATGCTGCAAGATACAAAAAAAAGCGTAAGTGTTATCCCGACCGGTCTGACGAAGCGCTTGCGGCACGTGACCGGTTCACCAGCCCCACACCGCCGAACACACAGACGGCAGCGACGACTTTCACCCAGGTCAGGCTGTCCATCCCGACGGCAATGCTCACTCCCGCAGCGATCATCGGCTGCAGATAGGAGTACATGCTCACCAGGGTCGGACGCAGCTTCTTCTGCCCGATCGGAATCAGGAAATATGCGACAAAGGTCGCCAGCAAGATGACAAACAGGATCTCCCAGGCCGTCGCCGCCCGCATGGCGTTCCAGTCCAGCCGCCCGATTCCGCTCCAGGAGAAAGGCAGGGAATAGAGCAGGGAGAAGAGAAACATCCACTTCATGAAAGTCACGACGCGGTAGCGGCTGATCAAAGGTCGGAAGACGCCGAGATAGCTGCCGAAACTCAGCCCGTTGACGATCATCAACACGACCCCGAGCGGACGCGTATGCTCCGCCCCGCCCGGCGCATGGACCGAATTGAGAATAAGCAGGACCACGCCGGCAAGACTGAGTGCAACGCCGCCCACCTTTTTCCCAGTGATGGGCTCACCCAGAAACAAGAAAGCGAAACACATCGTGTAGATGGGGGTCATCACCGTCAGCATGGCGGTGTCGATGGACGTGGTCATCCCGACGGCCGCGAGGAAAGTCAGCTGCGGGACGAAAAGCCCCAGGAACGATGCCAGGGCGATACGAGCCATGTCGGAAGGAGCCACCTTCTCCCGCGGCAGGAAGCAGGACAGCATCCAGAAAAGCACCAGCGCCCCGGCAGCCCGCAGCGTGAAGAGCACGATGGGGGTGATGGCACCGCTGCGGGCGATGTCCTTGCAAAAGATGATATTGAATCCAAAAATAACGTAGGCCCCGGCAGAAGCCAGGTGACCGGCGAGTCTGTCACTTTGCATCCTTGACCGGTTGATCCCGCTTCTTCCATTTCTCGCGGGCCAGCTGCTGCATGTCGCGGACGGTATCGTTCTCGTCCACGATCTCGCTGCCGAGCAGCGTTTCGATGACATCTTCCAGGGTCAGGATGCCCTGGAAACTGCCATATTCATTGATGATGATGGCAATCTGCTCGTCCTTGCTGAGCATCTCATCCCAGATCTGGTCCAGCGCCGTGTCTTCGTCGAAGGTGGCCACGTCACGCCGGATGTCGCCCAGGGTCCGGTCGAACTTGTCTTCGGCCAGCAGCTGCAGGGCCTCCATCCGCAGGATGTATCCGGTGATATACTCGTCGTCGTCGGCATAGACCGGGATGCGGCTGTGGTGGCGGTATCGCTTGCTGCGGAAGAAGGTCTTGAGCGACATCGACTCCGGGGCGATCTCGCAGACCACCCGCGGCGTCATCACGTCGAACGCCTTGACCTCATCCATGCTGATAAGGTTCTGGATGATCGTGTTTTCGTCCTCCTCGAGGTCCCCCTCCTCCTCCGCGACGTTCGCCATGGCGCTCACCTCGTCGCGGGACACGGCCGTCTCCTGGGAGTCTTCGGGCGTGATGAGCTTCGTGAGCAGCTCGATGAGCAGCACGAGCGGGTACATGATGACGATCAGGACCCGGATCATCACCGTGGCGAATCCCATCAGGGATTTCCAGCGGGTCGTGCCGAGGGTCTTGGGAATGATCTCCGAAAAGACGAGGATCAGGATGGTCATCACGGCGCTGACCAGTCCGAACCAGCCGGAACCGAAGACCTGGGTGGCCTGTTGTCCCACGCCGGCGGCACCGATCGTATTCGCGATGGTGTTCAGCGACAGGATGGCCGCGATCGGCCGCGAGGTGTCCTGTTTGTATTGCTTGAAGAGGGTGGCAGGCTTGTAGCCTTCTTCCTCCCGCATCGTAATGTAGGAGATCGGGGTGGACATCAGCGTCGCCTCCAGGATCGAGCAGAGGAACGAGATGGCCATGGCCCCCAGCAGGAAAAGGAGGAGCAGGCCCATGACAGTCTAGAAGGTATATTTAGCCATAAGCAGAATACGGTGGTTGGTCACCCAGTGAAGATCCTGCGTAGCGAGGCCGAAGCGGTCCTCAGTGCCGAAGGAACCATACTGGACGCTGGTCACTTCATATTGCAGACCGAATGCGACCTTGCCGAGATTGTAGACGAGCTCGGGGGTGATGCGGAACATCCGGTTCATGTTGGAGAAACTGTTCTTGCTGAAGTACAGATCACCCACCAGCGCCTCTTTTGTGCCAAAATTTCGCACATAGCCGCCGAAAAGCACGCCCTGGACTTTCTTGCCGTAACGCAGGCTCACCCAGGAGGAGCTGTTGCGCGTCGGGGTATATTCCCAGCTGCCGTCGGCGTTGACGGCGCTGACGCCATAGCCGCCGTTGAGGTTCATGTGTTCGCCGGCCTGGGCGAAGATCGTCTTGGCTTTGACGGAGAACAGGTCCCGGGTGTATTCAGCATACAGGTAGGGGCTGAAGGTAGTGATGCGGTCGGAGACTTTGGCCGTCCCGGCTTCGTTGAGGTGGCGCGGGCAGATCGAAAGCATGTCCACGCCCACGCGGCCGGTAAAGCCCCCGGACTTGAGGCTGAGGCCCATGTAGATCTCCGGGATGCCGCTGTACTTGATATAGTCGGCCGAGGCGCCTTTCGGGCCGGCGGAGACGTACTGCATCTGCCAGATCGCGGCGAGGGTCAGGCTCACATGTTCGGAGAAACTGCCGTCCATCATCGCCACCGGGGTGCGGCTGAAAGGGCCGAACGGGGCACCGGAATTGAGGGAGAAGACATGCGGCGAGTCGGCCGCCATGGGATGCCAGGCCTGACCGATCTTGAGGCTGAGGTTATCTTTTGCAAGCGTCATATAGGCCTGGCGAAGACGCAGTTGCGCCGTGCCGGTGACGCCGGAGACGCCGGAGTAGAAGTCGGTCTCGAACTTGGCGCCGACCTTCCAGCCCTCGATTTCATACCCCGTAATGTCCAGGCCCAGGCGGGAGGTGAGGGCCGCGAAAGCGAAGGTACTCCGGGCATTGAGGTCCTCTCCGTCCACGATCTTGACGTCCTTCGGGACATAGTAGAAGAAATCTTCCGTGCCGTAGACACTCTCACGCGTGTCGGCGACGGCGAAGTTGCGGATGAATCCGTACAGTTTCACCTGTGCCTCCTGGGCGGAGGCGCCCAGCAGGGCCAGGAACAACAGTACTGAAACTAAGAATCCTTTCTTCATAAAGCTAAGAGGCAAAAGGGAAAAGTTTGGTCAACCAGAAATATCCGATCACAAAGCCGATGATGCCGATGATCAGGCCTACCCGGGTCATGTCTTTCGTCTCCACCATACCGGTGGAAGAGGCGATGGCGTTCGGCGGCGTGGAGATCGGGAACAGCATGGCGATCGAAGCGGTCACGGCAATGAAGGAGATCATGGCACGGGAGCCGCCCGCCCCCAGTTCCATGCCTTCCGCCACCACGATCAGGATCGGAATCAACAGGGCCGCAGTGGCGCTGTTGGAGATAAAGTTGGACAGGAAATAGCAGACCACGCCGGCAACGATCATCACGAGCACGACAGGCATCGTGTTGAAAGGAATGGCATCGATGAGCACCTTGGCAAGTCCCGTGCTCTGGAGGCAGGTGCCGAGGGCGAAACCTCCCGCGACGAGCCAGAGGACCGTCCAGTTGATTTCCTTGATGTCCTCCTTGGTGAAGATGCCGGTGGCCGTCAGGACACCGAGCGGAATCAGGGCCACGACGTTGGAATTGATCTTGGTCCATTGCTCCGTGGCCCAGAGAAGGATCGTCACGATGAAGGTGACCCACACCACGGTGGTCTTCCAGTCCTTCTTGCGGGTGTTCTCGGGAATCTCGAGCTTGATCGACGTGCTCTTGAAGGGGAAGAAGAGCTGCAGGAGCACCCAGGCGATCAGGATCATGATCAGCACGTAGGGAATCATGCGGAGGGCCCATTGTCCGAAGGTCACGTCATAACCGGCCTCGGAGAGGAACTTCACGGCGGTGGCGTTCGGCGGGGTGCCGATCGGAGTGCCGATGCCGCCCAGGTTCGCCGCGACGGGGATGGACAGCGCGAGGCCGATCTTGCCCTTGTCGTCGGACGGAAGCTTGCTGAGTACCGGGACCAGGAAGGCCAGCATCATGGCGGCCGTGGCCGTGTTGGACATAAACATGGAGAACACGGCGATCACGAGCAGGAAACCCAGCAGGACCATCTTCGGCTTGGTACCGAAGAGGGAGAGCAGGGCGCGGGCCATGGTCACGTCCAGGCCGTATTTCTCGGCCATGATGGCGAGCACGAAGCCGCCGAGGAAGAGCATCACGACGGGATCCGCAAAGGCGGCCATCAGGCTCTTGTAGTCGACGAGGGTGCCGTACTGCGGATCGCAGAAAAGACCGATACCCTTGTTGGAAACGGTCAGCAGGGCGATCACGATCACCAGCACGGAGGTAGTCCAGTTCGGGATGATTTCAAAAATCCACATCAGCGCGGCGAAAACGAAAAGGGCGATGACACGCTGCTGGACGACGGTCAGTTTGGCGATTCCGAAGGTGCTGACCGGAAGAGCCCAAAGAAGGATTGTGACGATCAGCACAATGGGCAGAAGGACACAATACTTGACAGAAAACTTGCTATTGGACATATAAATGCAAAAATATTATTCTTTCAAAAGCGGCGCAAATTTAGGTATTTTAACAGATAAAACAAAAGAAAAAGGCGCCGCCGGAGGAACCCGGCTACGCCCTTAAAACACACTAACTTTATCCGATTGCAAAATTACGGAGCGGAAATGATTCCGGAAATCCCTATTTATGGCTATTTTTGCATTTGCATGGATAATCCGCTGCTGACTCCTTCCTCCCTGCCCTTCGAAGCCCCGCGTTTCGATGCCATCCGCCTTGAACACTATCTGCCTGCGTTCCGGGCAGCCATTGCCGGGGCGGAAGCGGAAGTGGATGCCATCGCCACGGCCTCCGTCCCTCCCACGTTCGAAAACACCGTCGAGGCCCTGGAATTCTCCGGCGCGGCGCTCGAGGACGTCAGCGGAATCTTCTTCAACCTGCTTGAAGCCGAAAGCGACGATGCGATGCAGCAGATTGCCGAAGAGCTCTCTCCCCTGCTGACCGCCCACGAATTGCATATTTCGCTGAACGAAGATCTCTTTGCCCGTATCAAAGCCCTGTATGACGGTCGCGACGCGCTCTCCCTGGAGCCCGATCGGAAGAAGCTGCTGGAAGAGACCTACAAGGGTTTCGTGCGCAGCGGCGCGCTGCTCTCTCCGGAGGACAAGAAAACCTACGCCGCCCTGGAGGAGGAACTGTCGCTGCTGGCGCTCAGATATGCCAAGAACGTGCTCGACGCGACCAACGCCTTTTCTCTGGAAATTTCGGATGAGGCGGCGCTCGAAGGCCTGCCGCAATACGTGCGCGACGCCGCGGCGCAGGCCGCGCGCGAAAAGGGCTGCAGCGGCTGGCTGTTCGATTTGACACATCCCAGCTATGTCCCTTTCATGCAGTTCAGCGCGCGTGCCGACCTGCGCGAGCGTATGTGGCGCGCCTACAACGCCCGAGCCCTCGGAGGGCCCCTGGACAATAGCGATATTTGCTTGAAAATCACCGATTTGCGCCGACGGATCGCGCAGCTGCTCGGCTACGCCGACTGGGCTGCCTACGAACTCGAAGAGCGCATGGCCAAAAATATCGGCGCGGTGCGGACGCTTCTGGACGCGCTCATGGAGCCGTCTCTGCCCGCCGCCCGTCGCGAGGTAGCGGAACTGCTCTCATACGCGAAGGAAAACGGCTACGGGGAGACGCAGATGCAGCCCTGGGATTTCGCCTGGTGGTCCGAACGTTACCGCGCGGAGCATTTCTCGCTCAGCGAGGAGCAGCTCAAGCCCTACTTCCGGCTGGAGGACTGCATCACGGCCGTGTTCGGCCTGGCCACGCGCCTGTATGGCATACGTTTCGTCCCGCGGGCGGACCTCCCCGTCTATCACCCCGACGTCCGCGTCTATGACGTACAGGATGCCGACGGGCGGCATCTGGCGTTATTCTACGCCGATTTCTTCCCCCGCCCCGGCAAGCGCGGCGGCGCCTGGATGACCAATTTCCGCGAGCTGTCCGCCCCCGGAGGCGTGCAGCGGCGGCCGCTGGTGAGCATCGTCACCAATTTCTCCAAGCCCACGCCGGACGCGCCCTCGCTGCTCACGCACGACGAGCTGACCACCTTCCTGCATGAATTCGGCCACGCCCTCCACGGGATGCTGGCCGAAGGGCGCTACCCGTCGCTGACGGGCAGCAATGTGGCCCGGGACTTCGTGGAGCTACCCTCGCAGCTCATGGAGAACTGGGGTTTCGAACCGCAGTGGCTCCGGACCTTCGCCCGACACTGGCAGACCGGAGAACCCATCCCCGACGCGCTCGTGGAGCGGCTTGTCGCCGCCCGCAACTACCACGCCGCCTACTTCCAGGTGCGCCAGCTCCGTTTCGGCCTGCTGGACCTGGCGTGGCACAGCCTGCGGCAGGCCCCCGCCTGCAGCCCGCAGGAGCTGGAACGGGAGGCGCTCAAGGACTGCACCGTACTGCCGGACATCCCGGGCAGCGGCATCTCCACGGCCTTCGGGCACATCTTTTCGGGAGGCTACTCCGCCGGCTACTATTCCTACAAATGGGCGGAAGTCCTCGAAGCCGACGCCTTCTCCCTGTTCCGGGAAAAAGGCATCTTCAGCCGGGAGGTGGCCGCTTCCTTCCGCGACAACGTCCTCTCACGGGGCGGAAACGAAGATGAAATGACGCTCTACCGCCGCTTCCGCGGACACGAGCCCGACCCGCAAGCCCTACTCAAGAAACTGGAAATCATCTAGATACCATGAAACCGATCATCACGCACTTCACCGACAACGACCTTTACACCTTCACCTGCCAGTATTACATCCTGAAGACCTACCCGCGGGCGGAAGTCGAGTACACCTTCTTCGACCGCAACCACCAGGTCTATCCCAAGGGCTTCGACAAGCTGCTCCGCGAGCAGCTCGACCACATGGCCGAGGTGACGATCACGGACGAAGAGATCGAATTCATGAAGACCCGCTGCGTCTTCCTGCCGCTGTGGTACTTCACCTACCTGCGCGGCTTCCGTTTCCGTCCGGGCGAGGTTGACATCCAGCAGGACGAAGAAGGGCACCTGGCCATCAAGGTTCACGGGAAATGGTTCTCCACCATCATGTGGGAAATGCCCATCCTCTCCTGTATCAGCGAGTTGATGCACGGCTTGCTCGGCGACTTCGAACGCTATGACGCCGCGCATGAGGAGGCGAAGGCGCGCGCGAAGACCGAACGCATCTTCGGCAGCGGCCTCGTGCTCGGCGACATGGGCACGCGCCGCCGCTTCAGCCTCGCCCACCACGACATGGTGGTGCGGGTCATGAAGGAGGTCTATGATTCCAAGCCCTCGTGGCCGGGCAAGTTCACCGGCACCTCCAATGTCTATCTGGCGATGAAATACAACTGCGTGCCGCTGGGCACCATGTCCCACCAGCTCATCTCCTTCGAGGAGAACGTCAGCGGCGTGTTCGAGTGCAACTTCAACGTCATGAAGAAATTCAGCGACGTCTATGACGGCGACAACGGAATCTACCTCTATGACTGCTTCGGCGACGAGGTCTTCTTCTCCAACCTCTCCAAGCGCATGGCCATGATGTACAAGGGCCTGCGCGTGGACAGCGGCGACGAGTTCGAGCAGACGGAAAAAATCATCGAGAAATACAAGTCCCTGGGTATCGACCCCGCCACCAAACAGGTCTGCTTCAGCAACGGCCTCAACATCGACAAGGCCATCGATATCCATAAATACGTCGCCGGCCGCGTGCAGGACTCCTATGGTGTGGGAACACACCTTACCTGCGACGTGACCGGCGCCGATCCGATGAACATCGTGGTGAAACTCACCCGCGGGCGCATCACCGAGCTGCGCGAGTGGCACGACTGCGTCAAGCTCTCCTGCGACCTCGGCAAGACCCTCGGCAATCCCGAGAAATGCGCCTACCTGACGAAAATCCTGAAAGGGGAATAACTGTCAATCTCCCTGCTGCGCCTTCCACTCCTGCGGGGTGAGGCCCGTGCGGGCCTTGAAGCAGCGGAAGAAAGACTGCTCGTTGGAGAAGCCGCATTCGTCAGCGATGTCCGCGAGCAGCATCTCGGCGTGTTCCGTCATCAGCCTCTGCGCGTGGCGCAGGCGATAGTCGTTTAGGAACTCCGGGAAACTCTTCCCCGCCTGGCCGTTGATGCAGGCGGAAATGTAGGTCGCGTTGGTGCCCAGGTGGGTGGCGAGGTCGGAGACCTTGAGCCCCTTCTGCCGCCACAGTTCCTCTTTCTCCATCAGGGCGAGGATCCGGGACATGAGGGTGTGCGTCCCGACAGATTCTTCGCGTTGCTCAGAATGACAGGGGCGAACATCCTGAGCCCCGTCCTTGTCACCCTGGCCCCCTTCCTTGTCATCCTGAGCCTGCCGAAGGATCCCGTCACCCGCCCGCTTCGACAGGCGACGGGCCAGCAGCAACACCAAACCACCCCCCAGCAGCACGCCCGCCAAGGCGAGCCACCACGGGAGACCGCCCTTTTCCGGCAGCGGCTCCGTGTGCAGGATGAATGCCGCAGCGGACGGGTGGTACTCATCCAGCCCCGTCCGGCCGCCGACAATGGCGATGCGGCCGCCGGGCAGCAGCACCGGACATATCTGGACCGGGGCAAGCATCCCGTCGGGCAAGTCGGCCCGATACAGCGTCAAGGGCGCCTTGCCCCCGCGCAGGGCAACGCGGTAGTCCACCCGGGTCACATAGATGCGGTTGGATCCTTCGACAGACTGGATCAGCCAGGCGCAGGCGCGCTCCCTGTCGGCCACGAGGGCGGGATAGCGAATCATCTCCGCGCCGTCAGGCGCATTCGCCAGCAGGGAGCCTTCCGTCTCCAACACGGAAAAATCCTCCCCCACTACTTTCAGCAAGCCCGGTTGGCCGTCAGCCTTCCGCCTCACCGGAAGCAGCCAGGCATAGCCGCCCACCGTCTCGTCTCCGATGAAGTACTGGCTCATCTGCTGGCCGTCGCCCAGCGCCCAGTCCTCCCACTCCCGCAGCAGCGGGACCTCGAAAGGATCGCCCTTCAGGCGCTCCACGACCGGCTCCAGCACCTCATCCCGACTGCCGGCAATGCTGAAAATGACGGCATTGTCCGCCGAACTCTGCAGGATAAAGGGCCCGGCCCGCTGGATTTCGGCGCGCCGGACTGTCGCGGGGCCCGACGGGATAGAATACGTGGAGATATAATCAGGGTAATACCAGTTGCCGCTGATCAGGATGGTGCCGTCGGACAGGCGCGCCGCGCCGGGACGGGTCCGCCGCTGGTCCATGATGGGCAGCGGCGAGAAGCCGTGCGTGCGCGGATCATAAAGCTCCACGCCCTGCGTCTGCCCTTCGCCGAACGCCCCTGCGCAGCCGCCGCCCACCAGCACCTCCTCCGACGGGAGGACGATGCCGAAGCCGTAATCGTGCGGGAAGAGCGAGTTCACCAGGTGCCACGCCCCTTCGCGGTAGTACTCCGCCGTGGGCGTCGGAACGAAGCCCGTGGAATGACCGCCGATGACCGTCAGCTCACCGCCCACATACGCCACCGTGTGTGCGTTGCGCGGCACGTTCAGGTCCGGCAGCCGCTCCACGGCCATCTGCCGCACGTCCCCGGCGGCCTGCTCCCCGGTCGTCCCGGGAGCGCAGGCTACCAGAAGCGCGACAAAGGCTATGGTGCACAGATGCTTCATCTGTGTAAAGATAGCTTTTTTTTGCTTGCGCAGGCCCAATACTAATCGTTCATCCACCAATACTGGTCGTTCGGCGTACGCGTACGTTCTTCCCACCAGGGCTTGCCGGTCGGCGTACCCGGCCACCAGAGCCGAAAGGCATAGAGCCCGGAGCCCGGGATAATACTCCCGTCCGTTGTTTCCACCAACTTGATGCTGCGGTCATCACCAGGGTATTTCGGGTCGGGTTTGTAAAGGAACCATCCTTCCGGCCCCCGTTCGCTGGCCATAATGATCTCCTTATCCCCGCACACCCAGGCAAGCGCATATCCATAAGCCTGACGGGAAACGAATCCGGGCCAGGCGGTTCCGGATTGTTTCTCATTTCCATCTCCAGCACCCAGATGACAGAGCTTGACCTTGCGCTCGAGCGTCGCATCCCGAAGCACGCCCATAATATCGTCCGTGTGCCAGTCTCCGGTGTCCCTCAAGCCCTCGACCTCGATAAAGCGACCGTTATAATCCGCAAAGTAGTACCCGTAATCTTTCATTGATGCGTTAAACACGAGATAGTTCGGGCTCACATAAAAATCCACGCTCGAGCCAGTATAGATATATAAATACATATCCCAGTCCAGCAGCAGGTTCTCCGTCTCGAAATCGGCGACCCAATCGAAGCCCACGCCTGTCGGTATAGGATTCGTAATGGCTAAACGAAAACTGGGGATGGAGCAGCATTTAATGTGTTCCGTCCCATCGGGATCCGTGCTCAGTACCGTAGTTATAACATTCTCAGTAGCTACATGTTTCCCAAATCCCCAGGTGCCTTTCGGGAACAGATATCCCTCCCACAGGGGGTCAAGGTCCAGCGACAAGGAGAGTTTATCCCATTTCTTGGTAAGCCACCCGCCCAGCGCAGCCGTGCGCGGAGTCAGGCTTATACCGGGGACCAGGGCCAGCTTGATACCATCGCTCATACTTCCGTAGAGGCCGAAGCTCAGGCTCAGATCCGTGTCGATGCCGACCTCCATCAAGCCCCATATATGCAGGGCGGGATTGATGCCCAGATGCACGCCGGCTGACAAGGATCCTTCCATATCGTAATCCAACTCCGGATTCACCTGCGCGCTGCCCGGACTCGGCTCCAGATAGCGGAGGAAGAAGCCGTCTCCGGCGTTGTAAGAACAGCCAAGCGTCCCGCAATCATAGTTATAACTCAGTTCGGCGGAGAACTTGAGGGACGCACCCACGGATATGCCTGCGGAGAAATTCAGGTTCGGCTCCATCACAAGGCCCGGAGCAATCGGGACGCCGGGCACGAAATAGAGCGTGATCAAACTCTTCTCCCAGGACTTGGTCCATTCGTGGGACAGTTCGAAATCAGCAGAGAAGTTCAACACGGGATGCACCGTGAAGTGCAGGAAACTCAATTCTCCATTCGTGATCCTCGCGGCCGCCTTCATCGTAATCGTCATACAGGCGCCCAACGTGACGGAGCACCCGTCCTCCCCAATCTGATGGCTGATCTTCGGCGTGGTGATTGATTTGTCCATCCGGGCAAGGCCCTTGGTGCCCAGCAGCTGCTCCGTCGCTTCTTCCGAGAACAGAATCTCGCCGGCAGGGCCTACTGAGAAAGGAACGGCGTTGCCGTCAGCGTCCTGGATGCCGCTTAAATAGGCCCCCAGATCGAACGTGACGCCGCCGTCATCGTCGACCGTTCCGTCCTCTTTCCAGAGAGTGCCTCCGAATTCCAGTTGCTTATATACCTGCACGGGATTGGTCTCCGGCTCCAGCGAGATGCGGTCGTAGTTATAGCCCGGGAAGGACTCGAGCGAGGTTACCGTGAACACGCCGCCACTGGGCAGCTCTTCCGAAGCCTCCATCACCAGCCAGCCCCCCTCTTTGAGCCCAAGGCTCTTGTCTGCCAGAATCTTATAGGCAGGCAGGGTGAAGAACTTGTTGCCGGAGGACAGCTCGCGGTCCTCCCGGGAGAGGATCTGGATCTTGTCGAGATTGTCGGCATCCATCAGCACGGCCCCGTCCACCAGCTGGACCTTCGCGTCAGAAGCCACATATTCGCGGGCGGGAAGCTCTCCCACAGGATACACCATACCGCACTCGAGTTTCTTGCCTTTCGACGTGGCGGCCTGCTTGGTGAAGCGCTCCCCTTTTGCGGTCACGAACGTGACCTCGAATCCCTTGGCGTACTCCCTGGCCGGGACGACCAGGAAGAACCGCCCCATCTCGCCCGCCAGCAGTTCGACGCCGTCCCCGCAATCCAGGACGAGGGTCTTGCCGCCTCCGGATATCTCGGGAGCGTCCTTGCTGCCGGCTTTCACCTTGAGGGAGCCGCTGACATCCGCGCCGGAAAGATCCTTGAACTCAAGGCTCTTGACGGTCGTCTCCGCATCGAAGGCCTGTCCGATTTTCAGGATGGCGACAACCGGGCGGAAGCCCAGGCCGCTCTGCGCGGAGCCGGACGCCACCATAATGTTTGCGGCAGGATCCGGAGCGGACACGCCCGAAGAAATCGTATAGTGTTGCGTGGCTGGAAACTGCAGCACAAGCTGGTCTCCGGACACATCCGCACCTTCCTGGAGGGGGCTGTACGCAGACAAAGTACCGGAGGGGACGGCCTTGTCAGAACGGAAATCGGCCGACTTGCCATCCGCGGCGATGTCGCCGGCGGACAGGGAGAAAACCTGCTGGCCGCCGCTGCCGCCGAACACGCCGATCTTGTCGCCGGCCTGCCAATAGGTATTGATGCGCACGCCGGGGTTGTCCACGGTGATCGCCTTGGTCTGGACGCCACCGTCACTGATGACGGCGCGGAGCGTATAGGAATCGGGCACATCCGGCCCGTTCAGTTCTTCGGGGGTGCAGGAGTACGCAAGCAGCACAGCTGCAAAAGAGAGCAACAGGGATATCTTTTTCATAACTGCTCCAGATTAATTCCAGTCAATGTGGTCACCATAGTCATACCCGCCGGCATCGACGGTCGGATCCGTGTCGGTCACGTCGAACGAGAAGGTCGTGCTGGGCTTAGTGACGCCATACATATCGAAGCAGACATCTTCCATCTTGACGGTAGCTTTGCGCTGGGCCTGTGAACCGTCCGGGCGCGGCTGCGCAGTCAGGGTCAATGTCCTGGCGTCCTTTTGGCTGACGGAGAGCCAGTCGGCACTGGTCTCCACCGTCCATTTGTAAGCATTGGTATGGACATAGCGCTCGAGCGTTTCGCCGACAGCGGAGAGCTTGACCGCTCCAATGCTCTCGGGAAGGTCAAAGAATATGTTCCCCTGCTGGATGACCGTGAAAGTCTTCCGACACAGGGTCCCGGCATCTATCCGGACGGTGCAGGTCCTGGGTTGGAGCGCTTCGTCGGTATAGAAATCACATCTGAGGTCCCATAAGTCTCCGGCCTTTACGATCCGGCACCAGGGCTCCGAAGAAGTGATGGTCCAATCATCATCGGACAGTGTGGTGTTGACTTCGACGTAAAACAAAGTCTCATCGCTCGAGATGATCAGCTCATCCGGAATGGCGACCTGGGAGGACGGGCTATACAGATGGATATCGAAATACGGTTCGACGGGAGGTGTCTTGTGGCAGGCCCATAGTAAAAACGCTACGGAAAGCAAGCCAAGAAGTCTGAACAGAGAAGGTGTTTTCATACGTGGTAGATTTGTCTCCAAGGTACGCACGCAAAAAGATAGTCCGGCTCTCCTTTCAAAGAAACCGGACTAACAATTTCTTAAAACTCAAAGATCCCCAATCAGGTCGGGGATGACCAGGCGGCTAGACAATTCCCTGCTCCAGCATCGCCTGGGCGACTTTCATGAAGCCGGCGATGTTGGCGCCCTTCACGTAGTCCACGCTGCCGTCCGGCTGGGTGCCGAACTTGACGCACTGCTCGTGGATGCTCTTCATGATGAAGTGCAGCTTCTCGTCGACCTCCTTGCCGCTCCAGCTGATGTGCTCGGCGTTCTGGGTCATCTCCAAGCCGGAGGTGGCCACGCCGCCGGCGTTGACCGCCTTGCCCGGGGCGAAGAGGATGCCGTTGTGCTGGAAGAAGTGGATGGCGCCGGGCTGGCAGCCCATGTTGGACACCTCGCAGCAGCACCAGCAGCCGTTGGCCTTGAGCTCCTTCGCGTCCTCTTCGGCGAGCTCGTTCTGGAAGGCGCACGGCAGGGCGATATCGCACTTCACGCTCCAGGCCTTCTTGCCGGGGGTGAAAATGGCCTTGCCCGGGAACTTGGTCGCCATGTCCTCCACGCGGTCGCGGTTGGAGGCGCGCATCACGAGCATATAGTCGATCATCTCCTTGGTGATGCCGTCAGGGATCTCGCAGACGCCGTCCGGGCCGGAGATGGCCACGACCTTGGCGCCCAGTTCGAGGGCCTTGATGCTGGCGCCCCAGGCCACGTTGCCGAAGCCGGAGACCGCGACCTTGCAGCCCTTGATGTCCTTGCCCGCGTGGTGCAGGAGGTCCTGCGTGAAATACAGCGCGCCGAAGCCCGTGGCTTCCGGACGAAGGATCGATCCGCCCCAGGTGGAGCCCTTGCCGGTCAGCACGCCGGTGTTGTACTCGCGGGCGAGCTTCTTGTACATGCCGTACATGAAACCGATCTCGCGGCCGCCCACGCCCACGTCGCCGGCCGGGATGTCCTGGTCGGGGCCGATGCACTGCCAGAGCTCCCACATGAAGGCCTGGCAGAAACGCATGATCTCGGCGTCGGTCTTGCCTTTGGGATCGAAATCGCTGCCGCCCTTGGCACCGCCCATCGGCAGGGTCGTGAGGGCGTTCTTGAACGTCTGCTCAAAGCCGAGGAATTTCAGCATCGAGGGGGTCACCATGCGGTGGAAGCGCAGGCCGCCCTTGTAGGGGCCGATGGCGCTGTTGAACTGGACACGGTAGCCGGTGTTGGTCTGGACCTCGCCCTTGTCGTCCACCCACGTGACGCGGAAGGAGAAGATGCGGTCCGGCTCGACCATGCGCTCGACGATCTTCGCCTGCTCGAACTCGGGATGCTGGTTGTACACGTCCTCGATGCTCTCGAGGACCTCCTGCACCGCCTGGAGATACTCGCTTTCTGCGGGGTACTTGGCCTGGAGGCCGGCCATGATGTTTTTCGTTTTCATTTTCGGTGTTTTATGTGGTTATTCTACTTCCCAGGTAGAGCCGCTGCGGAGCAGCTCGTCCACGTTGTGGATCTTGGCTTTGGCCATCACGGATTTCACCTGGTCGCGCACGCCGTCGTCGTAGGTGATGTCGCGCACGTCGCGGATCACGCCGAGGGCCACCGGATAGTCCGGCCCCTTCATGTCCGCGAGGGCCATGTGGATCCCGATGTTGTCGGTATGGGCATCGTGCACGAGAATGTCTTCTTCCGTGAAACCGCCCTCCCCGATATGGACGGCGCGGATCTTCTTGCCGTCATAGATGAGGCCCCGGTCGCGGTCCTTGCCGAAAATCATCTTCTCGCCATGACGGAGCACGACGGTGTGGTCGGCCTTGACGGACGGATCGGACAGGGTCTTGTGAGCCCCGTCATTGAATATGACGCAGTTGGTGAGCATCTCCATCACCGAGCAGCCGTCGTGCAGGGCGGCCGCCGTCATGATCTCCTCGTTGAGTTTCAGCTCCACGTCCAGCGAACGGGCGAAGAAGGTCCCCTTGGCGCCAAGTACGAGAGAACCCGGATTGAACGGATGCTCGACGGTGCCGTAGGGCGAGGTCTTCGTGATGGCTCCGAACTTGGAGGTCGGCGAATACTGTCCCTTCGTCAGGCCGTATATCTGGTTGTTGAACAGGATGATGTTGATGTCGATGTTGCGCCGGATGGCGTGGATGAAATGATTGCCGCCGATGGCGAGGGCGTCGCCGTCGCCGCAGGCCTGCCAGACCGTCAGCCAGGGGTTCGCCACCTTGATGCCGGTGGAGACCGCCGTGGCGCGGCCGTGGATGCTGTGGAACCCGTAGGTGTCCATATAGTAAGGAAGGCGGGAGGAGCAGCCGATGCCGGACACCACCACGTAGCGTTCCTTGTCGTATCCCAGCGCCTGGCTCACTTTCGGGAGTGCGCGCTGGAGGGCGGCCAGCACCGCATGGTCCCCGCATCCGGGGCACCAGCGGACCTCCTGGTCGCTTTTGAAATCCTTGAATGTCAGTGTTGCCATGGTACTACATCTCCTTTTGAATGGCCTCGACCAGCTCGCCCACGAGGAACGGCTGACCCTGGACCTTGTTGAACTTCCTGATGTCCCTGCCGGGGAATTTCGCCCGGAGGTAATCCGCAAACTGCCCGCTGTTGAGCTCGCAGACGAGGATTTTCCCGAAGCGGGAGAAAAGCTCCTCCGTGTTTGCGGGCAGCGGGTTGATGTAGTCGAAATGGACGTAGGACACGGCGTCGCCGATCTCGCGGACCGCCGTAAGGATATGGCCGTAGGTGCCGCCCCAACCGACAACCAGCAGGGCACCGGAAGCCGGGCCATGCTGCATGGTCAGAACCGGCAGGTCCCGTGCGATGCGGGCAACCTTCTCCGCCCGCTCGGCGACCATCAGGGCGTGGTTGGCGGGATCGGTGGACAGCACGCCGGCATGATTCTTCTCCAGGCCGCCCACGCGGTGTTCAAAGCCTCTCTGGCCCGGGAGCGCCCAACGGCGCACCAGCGTCTCCGGGTCGCGCTCGAAGGGGCGGAACTTCTCCCCCTCCGGCAGGATGCCCTGCACGAAAGGCGGCTTGATCTCGGGATAATCCTTCATCGAAGGAATCTTCCAGGGTTCGGATCCGTTGCCAAGGAAACCCTCCGAAAGCAGCATGACCGGGGTCATGTGCTCCAGGGCGATCTTCGCGGCCTGGAAGGCGGCATCGAAACAGTGGGCCGGAGAATGGGCCGCGATGACCGCCATCGGGCATTCACCGTTGCGCCCGAACAGCGCCTGGTTGAGGTCGGACTGCTCCGTCTTGGTCGGCAGACCGGTCGAAGGGCCGCCGCGCTGGACGTCCACGACGACCAGCGGAAGCTCAGCCATCACCGCAAGGCCCATCGCCTCGCTCTTCAGCGAGAGGCCCGGACCGGAGGTGGTGGTGACGGCAAGGTTGCCGGCATAGGCGGCGCCGATGGCCGTGCAGATGCCGGCGATCTCGTCCTCCGCCTGCAGGGTCTTGGCGCCCAGGCTCTTGTGGATGGCCAGCTCCTCGAGGATGGCCGTGGCGGGCGTGATGGGATAGGAGCCGCAGAAAAGGGGCAGACCCGATTTCTCGGAAGCGGCAAGCAAGCCCCAGGCCGTGGCCTGGTTGCCCGTGATGTTGCGGTAGGTCCCCTTTTCCGGGTGCTCCTCGGGAACAACCGTGTAGGTGTTCGGGATCACCTGGATGTTCGAGGCGTAATTGAAACCGTCGAAGAGGACTTTCTTGTTGGGTTCGATCACCTCGGGATGCTTCTTGGCGAACTTCTTCTCCAGATAGGAGTATATGTACTCAAGCGGACGGCTGTAGATGTAGCAGGCCATGCCAAGCGTGAACATGTTCTTGCACTTGAGAATGGCCTTGGGGTCCATCCCGCTGTCCTTGAGGCTTTCCTTGGTGAGGGTCGTGATCGGAGAGACGATCAGGGTACGGTCTTCGACACCGAGCTCGGTGAAGGGATTGTCTGTCAGGAAACCGGCCTTCTTCATCCCGGTCTCGTCGAAGGCATCCTCATCCACGAGAATCATCGCGTGGCGTTTGCACCATTTGGCATTGGCCTTGAGCGCGGCGGGATTCATTGCGACCAGCAGGTCGCAGAAATCACCGGGGGTGTTGACCTTGCCGCTGCCGATGTGGACCTGGAAACCGGACACGCCCGAGACCGTCCCGTGCGGGGCGCGGATCTCGGCCGGATAGTCCGGAAATGTAGAGAGGCCATTTCCATAAATGGCGGACATATCCGCAAAAAGAGACCCGGTGAGCTGCATGCCATCACCCGAATCTCCTGCGAATCTGATTACAACATCTTTTGCGTCAATGACTTTGTGTTGCATCGTTATGTTTTAGTATGTGGTTATGTGGTTGTGGTTCAGGTTAAAAATATGGAAACCGGCCGGCATGGGATCTGCCGGCCGGCAAAAAATCACGGGTCACTACTGGATGGCAGCCTGCTGGGCCTGAAGCTCAGCCTGGAGGGACTCGAGGGTCCGGTCTGCCGGGATGTCCAGGGCCTTGCGGGCATCCGGGGTGAGGTCGTAGCTCTGGGTCTCGTCGACATAGAGCAGGGTGCTGATATCATACACATAGATGTAGCCACCCTTCTTGGCGAGATCCTGGACCACGTTGTTCGCCTTCTCGTAGATCGGAGCCATCAACTGCTCCTGCTGGGCCTGAAGCTCGGCCTGAACGGTCTGGGCAAACTCCTGGATGCGCTGCTGGATCTCGGTCAGCTCCTTCTCCTTGCTCTCGCGGACGGCGGCCGTCCAGGTGCTGCCCTTGGACTGGTAGGCCTGCAGCTTGGTATTGAACTCCGTCTGCATATCGTTGAAAGTCTCCTGGGCTTCGTTGCTGGCGGCAGTCATCGTCTCGCGGGCCTTGTCTGCATCGGGGCAGAGCTGGACCAACTCGGAGAAATTCACATGGGCAAATTTCGGCTGAGCGAAAGCGGACACGGCAACAAGTGCGGTCGCGGCAATCAAAAGAATCTTTTTCATATCACACATAATTTAAATTGTTATCCGTTAAAACTGTTGTCCGATGACAAAATGGAACTGGCTCTTCTTGCCGGCGGGACCGTCGAAACCGTATCCCCAGTCGACACCGAGCAGACCCACCATCGGTAAGAAGATGCGAACACCGACACCGGCGCTGCGTTTGATCTCGAAAGGATTGAACTTTTTGATGTCAGACCAGCAGTTGCCGCCTTCCAGGAAAGCCAGGGCGTAGATGGTGGAACTGGGCTGCAGGATGATCGGGTAGCGGAGCTCGACCGTAAACTTGTCGTAAACGTTACCGGCGTAGGCATAGCCGGAAGTGTTGTACACGGATGGCTCCTGGGGGGTCAGCGAGTAATTCTCGTAACCGCGCAGCGAGATCACTTCCGTACCGTAGGAATAATAGCCCGACATGCCGTCGCCGCCCACGAGGAAGCCCTCGAACGGGGAATAACCCCAGTTGCGGTTGTAATATCCGAGATAGCCGAACTGGGCGCGCGTCATCAGGACGAGGTCGCCGACAAGCCGGGAATAGACCGTCCCGGAGAACTTCCACTTGTTGTACTCGATCCACTTGAAACGGTCGCGGCCGGCCCAGTTGTCGTAGTTGATGTCACGCCAGCTGTTCACGGGCACCTTGTTGCCGTTTGCGTCGAGATCGTGCTTGCGGAAGAGCGAGAACGGCGGGGTCAGCTGCAGCGACAGGGAGAATTCCGAGCCGGTACGCGGGTAGATCTGCTGGTCGGACGAGTTGCGGGACAGGTTGATCGAGTAGTTGATGTTGTGCGCGACGCCGTCATCAAAGATGAAATAGCCGGAATACCAGTTGGTCAGCCTGTAGGACTGCCAGTTGAGACCGTTGTACAGGATGAAATAATTGTCCGGCCACTTCAGGCGCGTACCCAGCGAAGCGGCAAAGCCGTACACCTCCATCTGCTTGTCGTTGCGGAGGATGTTGAGCTGCAGGAACGAGTTGGTCTGCCGCGTATAGTAGGCGCTGAGGTTCAGCGAAGTCGGTTTCTTGCCAAAGAGCCATGGTTCGGTGAAGCTGGCCGTGAGGGCGGTGTAGTAGCCGCCGTTGGTCTGGAAGCGGAAAGCGAGGTTCTGCGCGTCTCCCAGCGGCACGGGCCGCCAGGCACCCTTCTCGAACATCCGGTGGGTGGAGAAGTTGTTGAAACTCACGCCCACGGTGGCCACGAAGGTCCGGCCGCCCCAGCCACCGCTCACTTCGAGCTGGGAGGACGGCTTTTCCGTGACGTTGAACACAAGGTCCACGGTGTTGTCGAGCTGGTTGGGGACGACGGAATAGCCTCCCTCCTGCATGATCGCTTCCGGGTCGAACTGGCCCAGGGAGGCGATTTCTCGGATGGACCGTTCGAAATCGCTCTGGCTGAAAAGGTAGCCCGGACGGGTGAAGAGCTGGCGGCGGACGACCTTCTCGTTGGTCAGGTCGTTGCCGTTGATGACGATATTGTTGAGCGTGGCCTGCTTGCCCTCGGAGATGCGCAGCTCCACATCCACCGAGTCGTTCTGGATATTGGTCTCCACCGGCGTGACGTTGAAGAAGAGGAAACCGTTGTCGCGATAGAGCTTGGTGACATCCATCTCGTTCTGCTTGCCGCCGCCGAAGAGGCGCTTCTCCATCGTGACGACGTCGTAAACGTCACCCTTTCCGATGCCCAGCACGGTGTTGAGCGCGTCGCTGGCATACACCGAGTTGCCGGTCCAGGTCACGTCGCGGAAATAATAGCGGTCGCCTTCTTCGAACTCCAGGTCTATACCCAGCCTGCCGGGCTCGACATAATAGATGGAATCGCGCACGAGTCGCGCGTCGCGGTAGCCCGCCTCGTTGAAGGCACTCACCGCAGATTTCTTGTCGTTGACGTATTCCTTTTCGTTGAACTTCTTGCTGCTGAAGAAGTTGTAAACCTTGTTGGACTTGGTTTTCTTCATCGAACGGGCGATCTTGAAGTCCTTGACATGCTCGTTTCCGATGAAGTTGATCTCCTTGATGCGGACCTTTTCCCCCTTGTCGATGGCGAAATTGACCCGGATGGCGTTCTTGACGACGGTATCGCGCTGGACTTCCGCCTTGACATCGCAGAGCAGGAAACCCTTCTCGGCGAAATAACGCTTGATGATGTCGGCGGAGGTCTTTTCCACGTATTCGGAGAATTCGCCGCCGCGCCGCAGGTTCAGCCGCTCCTCGATGTCTTTGCGTTCGCTGGACTTGACGCCGCTGAAGGACCAGCGGGACACGCGCGGACGCTCCTTGATCCGGATGGAGAACCAGGCGGAATCGCGGGTGGCGTTGAGGCTGTCGATGCCGATCTCGACATCTTCGAAGAAGCGCTGCAACCACAGACGGCGGACCGCAGCCGAGAGCTCCTCTCCCGGCACTTCGACCGCCATCCCCTCGCGCAAACCGGTCTGGGAGATAATCTGCTGGTCGCTGAAATAGGTATTGCCCGTCACGGACAGTCCGCCGACATAGTATGCTCTAGGATGGGTATAATCCACTTCAACCCCCATCTCCTGCGCACGGCAGAAGACCGGCGCAAGCAGCAGAGCCAGAAGGGTCAGAATCCGTCCAATTCTCATTTCCATTCGATAAATGTGCAAATATACCCAATTATTTGATTTTTCCGAAACGCCGGTCCCGCGAAGCGTACTCTTCGAGGGCCTGCCGGAACGACTCCTTGCGGAAGTCGGGCCAGAGCGTTTCGGTAAATACAAACTCGGTGTATGCCATCTGCCAAAGCAGGTAATTGCTTATTCTCTGTTCTCCCGACGTGCGGATCAGCAGATCCGGATCCGGGATGCCCGCGGTCACGAGGTGGCGGCTCAGATCTTCCGGCCGCACGGCGTGCCCGGGATTGTCAAACAAATCGTGTGCCATCTTTTCCGCAGCCTGCAGAATATCCCATTGGCCGCTGTAGCTCAGAAAGAGGATCATGGTGAGCCCCTTGTTGCCCGCCGTGCGCCCCATCACGCTGTCGATGTCCGCATTGAGGGCATCCGACAGGCGGCTGCGGTTGCCCAGGACGAGGAAACGGACGTCATGCTGCATGAAGTTGTCCACTTCCGCGAGCATCGCGCGCCCCATCAGCTCCATCAGCGTGATGACTTCCGCCTCCGGGCGTCCCCAGTTCTCCTCGGAGAAGGCGAAGAAGGAAACGTACGGGATGCCCCATTCGACGGCCGCCTCCATGACGGCCCGGACGCTCTCGACGCCCTCGAAATGACCGTAAACCCTCTCTTTTCCCCTCTCCCTGGCCCAGCGGCCGTTTCCGTCCATGATGATGGACACGTGCGTCGGTAGTCTTTCAGGTAGTTGCATAATCTTTATTCTTGGCTGCCGCCGTTGCGGACATCCTCGCCCCAGAGCAGGCGGGTGCGCAGTGCATTGATGAAGTTGGACCGGCCGAGCCGCATGCGGCGCAGGCGCATCGGCGCGGCGCTCACTTCAATGCGGGTACCGGCCGGTACGGTATAGTTGCGGTTGTCCATCGTCAGGACGGCCCGGTCGTCGCGCGAACGGAGGGAGATGCGCAGATGCGAATCCTCCGGCACGATCAGCGGACGGACATTGAGGTTGTGCGGCGAAATCGGCGCCACGATGAAGACCTTGGTTTCCGGAAGGCAGATGGGGCCGCCCACGCTGAGGCTGTAGGCCGTGGAGCCGGAACTCGTGGCCACCAGCAGGCCGTCCGCCCAGTACGTCGGAAGCACGGATTTCTCCACCTCCACATCCACCCCGAGCATCGAGGGACTGACCCGCGACACGCTCACTTCGTTGAGCGCATACGGCCAGGAATCCCCGGCGGGCAGGTCCGGACAGCGCACCTGCAGGAGCGCGCGTTCCTCGATCTCGAAATCTCCGCGACCCAGGGCCTCCACGACCCGGGCCGGGTCGTTTTCCGACAGAAATCCCAGACGGCCGAAATTGACCCCCAGCACCGGAACGCCGGCGCCCACGGCCAGCCGGGCCGCCAGCAGGAAGGTGCCGTCTCCGCCCAGACTCAGCAGGGCATCCGTCCCGGATTGGAAACCGGACACCTGCGCCACCGCATACAACTCGTGGCCGCTGGCGCGAAGCGCCTCCAGGAGCGATTCCACGCGGGAGTCCCCCTTGAGACGGTCTTTCTTGATGTAGTAAGCCAATTTCATTTCGAGCCTCAAATTTAGCACTTAATTTACAATTATTATATAGAATTGCTTACTTTTGTGTGATTTTAAGTTATTTGAACGATGACCCGATTAAGTGTAAATATCAATAAAGTCGCCCTGCTGCGCAACGCCCGCGGCGGCAACCTGCCGGATGTGCTGCAGGTTGCCCTCGACTGCGAGCGTTTCGGCGCCCAGGGCATTACCGTCCACCCCCGCCCCGACGAACGGCACATCCGCTACAGCGACGTGCGCACGGTCCGGCCCGCCGTCAAGACGGAATTCAACATCGAGGGCAATCCCACCGGCAGCTTCTCGGCCCTGGTCTGCGAGGTCGTTCCCGACCAGGTCACGCTGGTGCCCGACGCCCCCGACGCCCTGACCTCCAACGCCGGCTGGGACACCGTCCGGAACCATGCTTTCCTGAAACGCGTGTGCGCTTCCTTCAAGGCCCGCGGCATACGCACCTCCATCTTCATCAACCCCGATCCGCGCATGGCGGAAGGCGCCTTCAGGTGCGGTGCCGACCGGGTCGAACTCTACACGGCCGCTTATGCCGCCGGCTATGCGGAAGACCGCGAAAAGGCGATCGCTCCCTATCTCGAGACCGCCCGGGCGGCCCGGGACCTCGGGCTCGGGCTCAACGCCGGGCACGACCTGTCCCTGGAGAATCTGGCCTGGTTTGTGCAGACCATTCCGTGGACGGACGAAGTGAGCATCGGCCACGCCCTGATCTGCGACGCCCTTTATTGCGGACTGGAGACAACTATCCGGGATTATTTGTCAAAGATTCAGAATTTTTGAGTAATTTTGCAAAATTGAACAGATCCGCCGGTCCGGCCGGCGAAGGACGAACTGATAATAAACAACAACTGATACAATGAAGAAGTTACCGCTTATCCTCAGCATCATCGCCCTCTGCGGCGTGATCGCTCTCGCTATCGTCAACCTTACCCAGGGCAGCAAGAAAGCCGCCCCCGCGCCCACGGACGACGGTTCCCTCAAGGGAGAGATCGTCTATTTCAACCTGGACCGCGTGCTCGAGGAGTATGACATGGCCAACGACCTCCGCAGTGTCGTCGAGACCAAGGTGAACAGCATCAACCAGGAAGTCACCCGCCGCCAGAATAAGCTCCAGAAGGACGCCAATTCCTTCCAGGACAAACTCAACAAGGGCCTGATGACCCAGAGCACCGCCCAGGTGCAGTACCAGAAACTCCAGGAGCAGGAGACCAGTTTCCAGAACTATGCCGCCCAGAAGCAGCAGGAGATCATGGAAGAACAGCAGGTCATGCTGAACCAGATCTCCGACGCCATCAAGACCTTCGTGGATGAATTCAACATCCAGATGGGCTATGCGATGGTCATCGCCTCCCAGGGCGACATCCTCCCGGTCCCGGTGGTCACCGGCGACGCGGCGATGGATATCACCGACGCCCTGATCGAAGGCCTGAACGCCGCCTACATCAAGGAGAAGGGCAAAAGCGAATAAGGATTGAAGATCGCCATACTGTCCTGCTTCTACCCTTATCGCGGAGGGATCGCCCAGTTCAACGCCAACCTATATGAAGAGCTGGGAAGAGAGCACGACGTACGCGCATTCAATTTCCGCCGGCAGTATCCGGACCTCCTTTTCCCGGGCAAGACCCAATACGTGAGCCCTGAAGATGAAGCCGTACCCATCAAGGCGCAAGCCTTGCTGGATACGGCCAATCCTTTCTCATGGGGCCGCACCGCCCGTGAGATCCGCCGCTGGGGTCCCGACCTGCTGCTCGTCCGTTACTGGATGTCCTGGTTCGCCCCGTCCCTGGGCCATGTGGCCCGTCACATGGCGCCGGAGTGCAAGGCCGTGGGCATCCTGGACAATGTCATCCCGCACGAGCCGCACTGGTTCGACACCCCGCTCACACGCCTGTTCCTGCGCCAGCTGGACGGCGCCGTGACCCTTTGCGAGGAGGTCTCCCATGACCTGCTCGCCCTGCGCAAGGACCTTCCCTATACGGTCCTGCCGCATCCCATCTATACCCATTTCGGCCCCCGGCTGCCCCGGGAAGAGGCGGAGCGCCTCCTCGGCCTGCCCGCCGGCCGGAGGACCCTGCTCTTCTTCGGACTGATCCGTGAATACAAGGGCCTGGACATCCTGCTCCGCGCCTTCGACCTGCTGGACGAGCGCTACCAGCTGGTCATCGCCGGAGAACCCTACGGATCTTTCGAGAAATACCGGCGGCTCATCGACGGCGGCCGCGCCCCCGCCGACGTGCACGTCTTCCCGGAGTACATCCGCGATTCCCGGGTCAAAAACTATTTTTCCGCCGCAGACCTGACGGTCCTCCCCTATCGGAGCGCCACCCAAAGCGGCATCAGCTCGGTTTCCAATCATTTCGGCGTACCGATGGTGGTCACCGACGTGGGCGGACTCGAAGAGACGGTCGGCCGCCGCGGCACGGGAATTGTCTGCAAAGAGGCAACGCCCGCCTGCGTCGCGGAGGCCATCACCCGGTATTTTGACGACGCCGACCTGCGCATGCGCCTCGGGCAAGGCATCCAGGCGGAAAAAGAGAGGCTCTCCTGGAGCCGTTTCGCCCATGATTTGACTGCCTTTGCAAGCAGCCTGACACAACCAGCAAGATGATGAAAAGACTCTGCGCCCTGCTCATACTCCTGTGTACGATGTCCCTCGGAGCATCTGCCCAATGGTACCTTTTCCCCGGCAAGAAAAAGAGGAACGAGAAGAAGACCGTCGTGGACACGGTCCGCCAGGCCCGTCCGGACAGCAGCCTGCTGCGTCCCGGAAGCGACACCCTCGTCCTCGAGCGTCCCGATACGCTGCTGACCGCGGACACGCTCGACGTAGCGTTGGACGATGTTTTCGTGCTGGACGTCCCTTCCATCATCCACGTTGCCCTCGCCCTGCCGCTGCAGGCCTCCGGCGACAACCCCAGCAACAACTTCCTGGATTTCTACAGCGGCGCCCTCCTGGCGCTCCGCGACCTGGGGAATGACGGCCTGCGGGTCGATCTGGAAGTATACGACTCGGCGGACAGCAAGTCCGCCCTGCCCCAGTCGCTCATCGACGACAATGACGTCATCCTCGGCCCGGTGACGCTCCAGGACATCGAGGACGCCCTCCCGCTCTGCGGTCCGGGCAAAGTCATCATCTCCCCGCTTGAGCCGAAGGCCGCCGAACTGGCCGCCTCGAATCCCGTGGTCCAGTCTCCTTCCCCCTGGACAGCCCAGTATGACGAGATGCTTCGCTGGATCCGCGAGGAACTGCCTGTCGGCGACGAACTCTATGTCGTCCGCGACACCTCCACGGCTGCCCCCGCCGAGCAGAGCGCCTATCTCATGGAGCGTCTTGCCGGCAGCGGAATCCGCTTCCGGAGCGTCCTGTCCGCTCCGGAGATCCCTTTCGTAAAGGACAGGATCACCCGGGTGGTCATCGCCTCCGACAATGAGGGTTTTATCACCAGCGCCATCCGCCACCTGAGCATCGAAGGGGCCCGCAACAGCGACGTCATCCTCTACGGGACCTCCGGGAACCGCCCCAACAGCATCGGGCAGACCGACCTCCACAACACCCAGGCACACCTGACGCTTTCCTATTTCATCGATTACGACGACCCGAAGGTCCGGGATTTCATCTTTGCCTACCGCGCACTCTTCCAGAACGATCCGGGCTCTTTCTCCTTCCAGGGCTACGACACGATGCGCTATTTTGTCACGATGTGCACCCGATACGGCCGCCAATGGTACAAGAAACTGCCTGATTATGCCGGGACGGGCCTCCAGTCCGACTTCCGCTTTACGAAAACGGACGGGCGGGTCAACCAGGCCGTCCGCCGCGTCATCTACAATCAGGACCTGACGACCACCGTCGCCCGCTAAGCCGCCGCCGGCGAGACACGGATGACCTCGTTTTTACGGGAAACTTGTGCTTATTGTTCTGTTTTTCTTATCTTTGAGACCGTGACCACATTGTTTCACCCGTAAAAGCCACATTATCATGCTAGAACTGGAAAAAACCTTCCGCAGGGAAAACATCGGGGAGCCCATCGAGGCCTCCTTCGAGCCGGCCGTCAACAAAACCCGGGTCGAGTCCTACAACGCCGACCTGCTTGTCACGGCGACCAAAGTGTATCTATTGCCGCGCTACCCGGAGGACCAGGCGCGCTACAACCCCATCTGCATCGAGATTTCCGAGATCGCCGGATGCAAGAAGTACGGGCTCTTCGGCTTCGAGTTCGATCTCACGGACGGCTCCAAGCAGCTGTTCTCCAATGTCGGCAAGAAGATGCGCGAAGGCATCACCGCCGCCATCGAAGCCCGGAAGAAATAAATCAGGAAGATTGGCCTAGCGCTCCGCGAGGAGCGCCTTGGCATTGGCGACAGCCGCCGGCGTGACCGTCGCGCCGGAGAGCAGGCGTGCGATTTCCATCGTGCGCTCTTCGCCCTGCACCTCGCTGACCGTGGAAACGGTGCGGCCGTCCGGCTGCACGGACTTGCTCACCACGAAGTGGGCGTCGCCCTTGGCGGCCACCTGCGGCAGGTGCGTGATCGAGAACACCTGCATATCGCGTCCCATCTCGCAGATCATCCGTCCCATCTTGTCGGCCACGCTGCCGCTGACCCCCGTGTCGATCTCGTCGAAGATCAGGGTCGGCATGCCGAAGTATTTCGCCATCATGGCCTTGAGGCTGAGCATAATGCGAGACAATTCGCCTCCGGAAGCACACTTGGCCACATCCACCGCGTTGCGGCCGGTCGCAGAGAACAGGAAGCTGACGCGGTCAGCCCCGGAAGGCCCTTGCGGGGCATCGCTGAGCGAGAGCTCAAACACAGCCCTGTCCAGTTCCAGGAAACGCAGGGATTCCGTAATGGCGGCGGCGAAATGCGGCGCGGCGGCGCGACGCGCCTTCGAGAGTGCCGCGGCAAGCGCGCCATAGCGGCGGCCAGCCTCGGCGGAAGCCGCTTCCAGCTCGAGGATGCGGTCCTCTGAAGCGGTGGTGCCGGCCAGCAGACCGGCATAATGTTCACGGACGGCGATCAGTTCGTCCACCTCCGCGCAATGATGCTTCTTCATCAGGGAATACAGCAGCGACATGCGCTCCTCGACCGCCTCCAGGCGGGCGGGTGACAGGTCCACGCGTTCATCCAGCGCCTCGATCTCGGCACAGATATCGTCCAGTTCGATCCGGGCGGACTCCAGCCGCGAAGGCAGCTGCGCGGCTGCGGGCATGTATTTGACAATGTGCTCCAGCTGACGGGCCGCTTCCTTGAGCGAGACCGACACCCCGGGAGACTCCCCTTCCGGCAGCAGCAGTTCGCGGCAGCGCCCGAGGGCGTCCTTGATCTGCTCCGCGTTCGCGAGGCCACGCTGCTCCTCCTCCAGGGCTTCCAGTTCTCCGGCCGAGAGCTTCGCCCCGTCCAACTGACGCCACTGCGCCTCATTGAAATCGCGGTCCGCCTCCAGCCGGCGCTGCTCCTCCCGGGCGGCGGCGAGCTCCGCCAGGAGTCCCTGCCAGCTGCGCCACGCTTCCCGACAGTCGGCAAGCGTCCGGGCATTGCCCGCAAAACGGTCTAGCACCGACAGTTGGAACTGCGCATCCGTCAGCAGCAGGCTCTTGTGCTGGGAATGAATGTCCACGAGGCGTCCCGCCACGTCCTGCATGAGGGACAGCGGGACGGGACAGTCGTTGATGAAACAGCGCGAGCGGCCCGAGCGGGAGAGCACACGGCGGACCAGCAGGCGGTCGCCGTCTTCCTCCACGTCCGCTTCGGTCAGCAGTCCGCGCAAATCCGCATCCGCTCCGGCGAACTCCGCCTCGACCACGCAGGAATCGGCGCCTTCCGTAATCAGGGAAGCGTCGGCGCGGGCACCGGACAGCAGGGACAGGGCTCCCAGCAAGATCGACTTGCCGGCGCCCGTCTGCCCCGTAATAATGACCAGACCCTCCGGAAACGTGACATCCAGAGCGTCTATCAATATGTAGTTCCTGATATGTAGGCTATGCAGCACCGTCCTCCCTGGCTACCCTGTAATAGAGTTCGCCGTCCTCGAATTCGGAAATGGCGACGAGGTCCGGCTTCGGCTGGCGCTCATAGTACTTGGAGATTTCGATCTGCTCTTTGTTCTCGAAGACTTCGTCCATGGTGTCCCGCTCTCCGCGGAAATCCTCAAGCTTTTTGGCAAGCTCCTTCTTTTCGGCCAGGGCGATCTGGTTGGCGCGCTTGGCGAGGATGACGACCGTTTCGTAGATGTTGCCCGTCGGGGCAGCGAGATCCTTGATGTCCCGCGTGATGGTATTGGTAGGTATTTTCTTTTCCATATCCAGAGTACGGTACGAAGGGACGGGAAAGTTTCAATATTTTTCTTTCACCTTTCCGTACAGGGCGTCCAGCTCCTTGCGGTACTCCGACTCAGGATATTCGCCGATGAAATTGAGGTAGTCGTCCTGGAACACCAGGAAACGCTCCTTGCGCTTCGCAGGCACGCTGTTGTCGGCGAATTTATAGGAGGACATGGCGGAATAATACAGGATATCCTCGCGGTAGACATTGTCGGCATCCTCCTTGAGAATGTTCTTGAACGCAACGCGGGATGCCTTGTAATCCTCCATCTTGTAGTACAGGCGGGCGTTTTCGAAAGCCTTGCGGTCCAGGCGCTCGCCCAACTCTTCCATCCGGTGACGCAGGATGTCCGCATTGGCCCCCACAGGATGCTCCTGGAGATATTCGCCCATGGCGGTGATCGCCGTATAGGTCGGTGTCTGGTCCAGCTCATACCGGAGCGTAGCCCGGTAAAGGCAGTCGATCCGCAGGAAATCGGCCTGTTCGGAGAAAGACCCCTCCGGGTAGTAGCTGAGATACTGGTCGAAATTGGTCTCCGCCGTATAATAATCCTGATAGGAATAATTGCTCAGACCCAGATAGTAAAGCACCGTATCGTGGCGTTCCGTGCCGTTGGTCAGCATGGTCAGGGACTCGAAAAGCTGTGTGGAGCGGGTATACTTGCCGGCGTTGAAGTATTTGAAGGCGGCGTTGTATTTCGCATCGATATCATTGCTCTCGAGGATCTGGTCATATTCCGACCGGCATGCCGAAATGCCGGTCAGCATGAGCAGCACGGCGGCAAGAAAGAAGAAGGAGGATCGTTTCATCGTTTCAAATATTTTTCGGCATCCAACGCCGCCCGGCACCCCGACGCGGCAGCGTTCACCGCCTGGCGGTACACCGGGTCCTGGACGTCCCCGGCCGCGAACACACCCTCGACGCTGGTACGGCTGCCGCCGCCTTCCGTCAGGATGTAGCCCTCTTTGTCGGTCGCCACCCAGGGAGCGAAAAGCTCCGAAGCCGGATGGTGGCCGATGGCCAGGAAGAAGCCGTCCACCTGTATATCAAAAACCTCGCCATCCTTGCGGAGCAGGCGCGCGCCGGTCACGCCCGATGCGTCGCCCAGCACCTCCTGCGTGTTGCAGTTCCACAGGATTTCAATGTTGGATGTGTTCTTCACCCGCTCCTGCATGGCCACGGAAGCCCGCAGGACGTCACGCCGCACAATCATGTAGACCTTGCGGCAAAGGCCGGCCAGATAGGTCGCCTCTTCGCACGCCGTATCGCCGCCGCCCACGACCGCCACATCCTTGCGGCGGTAGAAGAATCCGTCGCAGGTGGCGCAGGCCGACACGCCCATGCCTTTGAACTTCTCTTCGGAAGGAAGCCCCAGGTAGCGCGCCGTCGCGCCGGTGGCGATGATCAGGGCACCGGCCTCGAGCTGACGTTCTCCGTCCACGGTCAGAAGGAACGGGCGAACGCCCAGGTCCGCCGCCGTGACCGTGCCGCGGCGGATATCCGCCCCCAGCCGGACAGCCTGCTCCCGCATGTCCGTCATCAGCTGATTGGCGTCCACCCCGCCCGGAAAGCCGGGATAGTTCTCCACGACCGTCGTCGTGGTGAGCTGGCCGCCGGGAGCGTCGCCCTCATAAAGCACCGGTTCCAGAGCCGCACGGGCGGCATATATGGCAGCGGTGTACCCTGCGGGGCCGCCGCCGATGATCAGACATTTGACAGATTCCATATCCATATGAGCGTACAAAGATACACAATTATTTTGACGGCAACGGTTTGCGCGTCGGACGGCAGAGCAGCTGCAACTCGAATCCTTCGAGCCTGTACCCGCGGAACCGGCGGCCTTTCAAATGGGCCTCCAGCAGTTCGAGCAGCGCGGGATCCTCGAGATCGCGCCATGCTTCGCTGCGCGTGTCATACAGGTGGAAGTGCTGTTTCGCCCGCACGTCGAAGATCTTTTTGCCGCCCCGGCCGGAACAGCGACCGTAGATGCCCAGGTCCGCCAGCGTGCTGAGGATGTTGTAGACCGATGCCGGCGAGACGGACACATCCCCGTACTCCGCGATCCACAGGGAGACATCCTCCGCCGCGGCGTGCCCGAGGGCGGACATCGCCTCGTGCACGGCCATACGCTGCGGCGTGGCCTTGAGGTTCTTGTCCCGGAGCTGGCGTTTGAATTGCAGGATGTCCGGAATCCCGCTTTTTCCCATGATCTTCATATTCTACAGTTCCTTCCGCCAACGGGCCAGCGGAATGCCGAGCTGTCCCCGGTACTTGGCGATGGTGCGGCGGGCGACTTTGTAGCCGCGGCGGCCCATCTCCTCCACCAGCTGCTCGTCGGTAAGCGGTTTTTTCTTGTTTTCTGCGTCCACGCACTCCTGCAGGGCCTTCTTGAGCTCGCGGGTGGACACTTCCTCCCCTTCCTTGTTCTCCATCCCTTCGGAGAAGAAATACTTGAGCGGGAAGATCCCGAAGTGCGTCTCGATGTATTTGCTGTTGACCACGCGCGAAATCGTGGAGATGTCGAAACCGGTCTTTTCGGCGATATCCTTGAGGACCATCGGCCTGAGGTCGGCCTCGTCGCCGGACACGAAGTAATCGTGCTGGTAGGCCAGGATTTCGGACATGGTCCGCCTGAGCGTGTTCTGACGCTGCTTGAGCGCCTCCACGAACCACTTGGCGGAGTCGAGTTTCTGCCGTACGAACGTCGCAGCCTCCTTCTGTGCGCGCTCGGACGAGCCTTTCGCCTCGAGGAGCAGGTCAGCGTATTTCTTGTTGATCCGAAGCTCCGGAACGGAGAAACGGGGCATTGTAAAGGACAGTTCCCCGTCGTGCTCCTCCAGGATGAAATCCGGAACGATCTGCTGCGCCTGGTCCGTGTAGGTATAGTCCACTTCCCCGCCCGGGGCGGGATTGAGCTTGACGATGCGGGCCATCGCCCGCTTGAGATCCTCTTCGGACAGGGACAGCCGCGAGAGGATCTTCTGGAAATGCTTGTTGGAGAACTCCTGGAAATAGTCCTCCAGGATGCGCTCTGCGTTGATCACGTCCGGCGTCTGCCTGAGACCGCGCAGCTGGATGAGCAGACACTCCCGCAGGTCCCGGGCGCCCACCCCCGCCGGCTCGAAGTCCTGGATCACGCGAAGCAGCGAGAGGACCTCGTCGGCATCGGTCTGGATCCCGGCCCGGAAGGCCATGTCGTCCACCAGCGAATCGATATCGCGGCGCAGGTAGCCGTCGGTGTCGAGCGAGCCGATGATGAAGGCGGCGATTTCGTATTGGTGCGGGTCCAGGTTGCGGTAGCCCAGCTGGTCCGTCAGGCTCTGGGTAAAACTCTGGCGCACCGAGAAGGTGTTGTATTCGGGCCGGGGGTCCTTGCCCCAGTTACTCACGCGCGTTTTGTAGGCAGGAATGTCCCCATCGTCGGTGAGTTCATCCAGAGACACGTCCTTGGCCTCCTCCGGCTTGTCCGGATCGGGGGAATCGTCCAGCACCGGATTCTCCTCCAGCTCCGTGCGGATCCGCTGTTCCAGCTCCTGGATCGGGAGCTCGATCAGCTTGATCGTCTGGATCTGCAGCGGGGAGAGTTTTTGCTGCTGCTTGAGTTCGAGGCCTTGTTTGATCATCTATTCCGTCGGGGGTTCTGGGTCCGCCGGAGAAAGGTCGGCTCCTCCGACGGAGGGATATTTGAAACGCTCCCGGACGATGAACGCGTCCGGGAAATCCCCCTTGATCCGGCGCAGGAAAGCCTCGGCTTCCAGGCGCGTCCGGAAGTTGCCCGCCGTCACCTTGAAATTGGGAGAAGCATAGGTCCGGTAGGCCTGGACATGGGGGTACATCTCGCTGAACCGGCGGATCACCGAAGCGGACTCTTCACGCGCCTGGCGATTGCTCGCGAAGAACAGGCGGACGCGGAAACCGCTGATCATCTTGCCGGCGTTGGCGACGACCTGCCTGTTCAGAGCCGCACGCACGGCGGGGGACTGGCGCACGACCACCTGCTCGGGCAGGGCCGAGAAGATATCGCGGCCCAGCAGGGCGGAGTCGAGCTGGACTTCTGTGCCCGCATGTTCGATTTCGCCCGTACCTTCTTCGAGATTCTGCGCAAGGAGGAAGGGGCCCGTCAAAGACAGCAGGACGAATATAAGGATGCTTTTGCTAAGGTTCTTCTTCATGTTGTTCCGGTAGGTTGATGAGGGTGCTCAACGGGATATCCTCCATTTCAATATTCTTGCCAATCCCGCCGCGCAGTGCGACGCGCCCCTTGAAAGAGACGGTCACGTCGTCGAGCGAAGACTCGCTGCCGAGCAGCCTCAGCAGGCGGAAAGGATTGAATCCTTCCTCGATATGGCCTTTCAGGGGAATCTGGTACAATTGGTCGGAGTGTCCCGCAACGATCAGCTGGTCGGCCGTGACGCTCAGGGCATCCTTGCCCTCGAACCGCGCGAGGCCGATGAGGTCCGTGACTTCGAAAGCGACGGAAGGATTGTGGATCCCCACTTCGACGAGTGCGCTGAGGTCCGTCAGGCCCTCCGGAACGATCGAAACGATGCGGGCGGAAGTGACCTTGATGTCCTTGAGGCTCCTGCCCTGGCATCCGGCCAGGACCAGGGTCAGCGCAAGCAGCAGGAAGGTACAGAGTCTCTTCATGGGATTCCAGAATATTCTATTCTACAAAGATACGAAAAAGTTCGCAGAGCAGCGTCGCCTGTGTACAATCTTTCACCGTCACATCCACGAAGTCCCCGGCCCGGTGGACGGTGTCCGGCCAGACGCACATCTTGTTCTGGCTGTTGCGCCCGCAGAGCTCGGCGGGATTGCGCTTCGAAGGACCCTCGACCAGTACGCGGAAGGTCTTTCCCACATCGCGCCGGTTGCTCTCGAGCGAGAGGCGGTTCTGCAAGGCGATGATCTCCTCCAGGCGCCGGGTCTTGACTTCCGGCGGCACGTCGTCGGGATATTTGCGGGCGGCCAGCGTGCCCGGCCGCTCGGAATACTGGAACATGAAAGCAGCGTCGAAGCCCACCGTCCCGAACAGGCTCAGCGTGTCGCGGTGGTCTTCCTCCGTCTCGGAGCAGAAGCCCGCGATGACATCGGTGGTGATGGCGCAGTCGGGCATCAGGGCGCGTATCTTAGCGACCCGCTCCAGATACCCTTCCCGCGTATAGCGGCGCCGCATTTTCTCCAGCATGCGGTCGGATCCGGACTGGACCGGGAGGTGGATGTGCCGGCAGATATTGTCATGGGAGGCCATGGTCTCCAGGACGGCATCGGAGATGTCCTGCGGGTTGGAGGTCGAGAAACGGATGCGCAGCGCCGGGACGCTCTCCGCCACCAGGGCGAGCAGGCCCGCGAAGTCGAGATCTTCCCAGCGGTAGGAATCCACGTTCTGTCCCAGCAGGGTGATCTCCCTATAGCCGCGCTGCGCGCATTCGCAGGCCTCGCGCACGATGGAATGCGCGTCCCGGCTGCGCTCGGCCCCGCGGGTATAGGGGACGACGCAGTAGGAGCAGACATTGTTGCAGCCCCGCATGATGGAGATGAAAGCGGAGACGCCGTTCGTGTCCACACGGACCGGGGCGATGTCGCCGTAGGTCTCATCGCGGGACAGCAGGACGTCGATCTGCGGGTGGCCCTGCGAAGCTGCGGCGAGCAGGCGCGGCAGGCTCCGGTAGGCGTCCGGCCCGGCCACGACGTCCACCTTGCCCGATTCCAGGAGGGCGTCTTTGAGCCGCTCGGCCATGCATCCGAGGATGCCCACGAGCACGCCCGGCCGTGTCCTGCGCTGGAACTGGAACTGCTCGATCCGGCCCCAGATCCGCTGCTCGGCGTTGTCCCGTACGGAGCAGGTGTTCGCGAGGATCACATCGGCTTCGCCCATTTCCTCCGTGCGGACATAACCTTCCTTTCCCAGCAGGGAAAAGACGACTTCGGTGTCCGCGACGTTCATCTGGCAGCCGTATGTTTCGATGTAAACCTTTTTCATATAATTGCGCAAAGATAGTGGTTTTCGCGCTTTAAACGTTTAATTTCACCGCGGGAATTGTTTCTTTTCGTTTTTTACGTTTTTTGTCCGTATCCTTGCCACGCTATGAAAATCAAAGACCTCAGCGCGGCGGAGCGGCCGCGTGAAAAAATGCTCTCCCGCGGCGCAGGGAGCCTCAGCGACGGCGAACTGCTCGCCGTGCTGCTGCGCAGCGGCAGCCGGGACGCCAGCGCGCTCGATCTTGCGCGGCAGTTGCTGGGCCTCGCCGACGGACGGCTCAGCGCCCTGTTCAACCTCCCCCAGGAGCGGATGCTGTCCCTGCCCGGCATCGGCCCCGGCAAAGCCGCCAGCGTAATGGCCGCCTTCGAGCTGGGGCGCCGTTTCCTCCAGGAGGAGTTCTCCCTCGTCAAGAAACCGATGCTCACGGCGCGGAGCGTATATGAGGCGATGATTCCGCAGCTGAAGGGCTTGCGGCATGAGGAATGCTGGATCCTCTTCCTCAACGACCACAACTATCTCGCCGGCAAGACGAAAGTGAGTTCCGGCGGGGGCAGTTCGACCGTCATCGACGTCCGGCAGGTCATCCGCAGCGCCCTGGACAAGGGAGCGTCCGCCATTATCCTCGTGCACAACCATCCCAGCGGCAATCCCACGCCCAGTCCGGCCGACATACGCCAGACGGACGCGGTCCGGAAAGGCGTCGGCGCCGTGGGGCTGGCCCTTCTGGACCACATCGTCGTCGCGGACGACAGCTTCTTCTCCTTCGCCGACGACCGGATGTATCGGAATAATGCTTATCTTTGTCAGGCATGCACACCCGAGAAGAAGACCCCGTCGCCCTGATGCAGGAGCATGGCGTAAAGCCCACCGCCAACCGCATCCTGATCCTCCGAGCCTTGCTCGGGGCAGGACGGCCCTTGTCCATGACCGAGATTGAAACGGTCCTTGAATCGGTGGACAAGTCCATCATTTCCAGGACCTTGTCCGTCTTTCGCGAAGCGCGGCTGCTGCATGTGCTGGCAGACGGCAGCGAGAGCATCCGCTACGAGGTATGCCACTGTGCCGCAGAGGAGGAAGACAGCGACCGGCACGTGCATTTCCATTGCACGAGCTGCGGACGGACCTTCTGCCTGCAAGAGCTTCCCGTACCGTCGGTGACGCTCCCGGAGGGATACCTTGCGCACCACGTCAATTTCATCGTCGAAGGGATCTGCCCGGACTGTCTCTAAGCTAATCTTCCCCGGCCTTCAAGGCTTCGATCATCGCCTTCGCGCGGCGGATGCGCGTCCGGACGGTGTTCAGTTCCATGCACAGTTCTTCGGCGATCTCCTTGTATTGCAGCCCGTCCAGCAGGCGCATCCGCGCCACCGTGCGGTACAGGTCCGGCAGGCCGCCGATGTAGCTCTCCAATTTCTCCGCATCCTCCTCCTCGACGATCTGTTCGAGCGGCGTAGCCGATTCGTCGCCGATCGTGTCAAGGATCTGGCCCCTGTGCTCGTTCTCCTTGTCCAGGGACACCAGACGGCTTTGCGCGCGGGATTCGGCGTCTATGGTGTCGAGCGCGGTATTGCGGGCGATCCGGCGCAGCCAGGTCGAGAACTGGCTGCGGGAAGGATCGAAACTGCGGATCTGCCGGAAAGCCTTTTCGAAGCTGCGCGAGCAGATGTCGTCGAGATAAAAATCGTCAAGGTGCTTCATCTCCCCCTTGAGGTAAGAGCGAAGCGAACCGATATGGGTGTCCCAGAGTTCGGTGAAGGCGGTACCGTCACCGATGATCGCCCGGCGGACGAGTTCGTCAGTGGGCTTCGAGCCAGGTTTTTCCATCATTGCATTCTACGGTCAGGGGTACGGACAGGGCTGTGACGTTCTCCATCTCGCCGACCAGCAGTTCACGCACGGGAGCGATTTCTTCCTGCGGGACTTCGAGCAGCAGTTCGTCGTGGATCTGGAGGACCATCCGGGCCTGGAATCCCCCTTCCCGGAGGCGTCGGTCCACGGCGATCATCGCCAGTTTGATAATGTCGGCCGCCGAGCCCTGGATCGGGGCATTGACGGCGTTCCGCTCCGCGAGGGCGCGGACGGTGGCGTTGCCGGACGTGATGTCCGCGATGTAGCGGCGGCGGCCGAAGAGGGTCTCGACGTAGCCCCGCTCCCGGGCCTGGGCAATCGTCGTATCGATGAAGCCGCGGATGGACGGGAACGATGCGAAATAGTCGTCGATAATGCGCTTCGCCTCGGAGCGCGGACAGTGCAGGCGTTCCGCCAGTCCGAAGGAGGAGATGCCGTACATGATGCCGAAATTCGCCGTCTTGGCGATACGGCGCTGATCTGCCGTAACCTCCCCGACAGGGACCTGGAAGATCTTGGCCGCCGTGGCGGCATGTACGTCCATACCGTGCCGGAAGGCGTCCAGCAGGTGGGCGTCTCCGCAGAAATGGGCCATCAGCCGGAGCTCGATCTGTGAATAGTCGGCGGACATCATGACCCAGTCCGGCCGGCCGGACACGAAGGCCTTGCGGATTTCCCGCCCTTCTTCGGTGCGGATCGGGATATTCTGAAGGTTGGGGTTGGACGAGGAGAGACGTCCGGTGGCCGTCAGGGCCTGGTTGAAAGTCGTATGCACGCGACCGTCTTCCGGGGAGATGTAGCCGGCGAAGGGTTCGATGTAGGTGGAAAGCAGTTTCCTCAGGCCCCGGTAGTCCAGGATGGCGTCGATGATGGGGCTGCGCCCGGCCAGGCGCGAGAGGGTCTGCTCGTCCGTGGGCCAGTTGCCGGATTTCGGCTTTTTCGCCAGCGGATCAAGTTTCAGTTTCTCATAGATAACCTGTCCGATCTGCTTGGGAGACAGCACATTGAGCGTAGGCTCTCCGGCCAGTTTCCGCACCTCTTCTTCGCGCTCGGTCACCTTGCGGCGCAGGCCGGCGGCATATTCGCGCAGCGAATCAAGATCCACTTTCACGCCCAGTTGTTCCATCCGGGCCAGGACGTGGATCAGCGGTTCTTCGATCTCGTCGTACAGGTGCTGCATCCCTTCCGTAGCGGCCATTTCCCGGCGCAGGCATTCCCGCAAAGGCAGGATGACGGCGGTCTCCAGGAGGCGGTCCGGCCCGGTCTGCTCCGGGGCGTCGTCAAAGAGGGAACCGGTGGCGGGCTCGCTTTCCGCTTCGAGCTCGATGTCGAGGTAACCGCGGGCGAGCACGTCGAGTTTGTGGCTGCGTTCGGGGCCCAGCAGGTAATGCATCAGCCCGAGGTCTTCCAGGCGGCCTTCCACCCGGATGCCCTGCACGGCCAGGCGGTTCATCTGCGCCTTCAGGTCCACGCCCGCTTTCACCACGCCACGGTCCTCCAGCAGTGCGCGGAAGTCCTCCGGCGTCCCCGCTGCCACTCCGTCCTCCGTCGCCACGAACAGCTTCTCTCCCTGCAGGTTGACCGCAATCAGATTTCCCTTGATATCTGTAATGGCAATCTCCGTCGCACGCGGCGGCAGAGCGGCGCCGGATTCATCGTCCGGCGGGGCTACTGCCCCCGGACAACTTCGCGCTACGCGCTCATCCCCCCCACTGCTTCGCAGCGGGTCCCTCCCGTTCACGAGGCCACGGGCGGCCACGGCTGCCGGGGGCAGTACCCCACCGGACGAATCGACGCCGCCAACGATGGCGACTTTATGCAGAAGCCGTTTCAGGGACGGCATCTCATAGCGGTCCATAAGGGCGTTCAGCTGCGGAGTCTCGGCGGTGTCATAGACAAGCTGGTCCGCGGTAACGTCCAGGGAAATGTCGGTCTTGATGGTCACGAGGCGTTTGGACAGGTCGATGTGGTCCTGCGCCGCGCGGAACTGCTCCTGCTGACGCGGCGTCAATTCACCGAGGTGGGCATAGATCTCCTCCACGCTGCCATACTTGCCAAGCAGCTTGGCGGCGCCTACCGGCCCGACTCCCTGCACACCCGGCACATTGTCCGAAGCATCGCCGCAGATGGCCAGGATATCGATGACCTGCGCCGGCGAGGCGATCTTCCATTTGTCGCAGACCTCCGCCACGCCCAGCAGCTCGCTCTCGCCGCCGCCCTTGCCCGGACGGAGCTGACGGATCTGCGGGGTGATGAGCTGCCCGAAATCCTTGTCGGGCGTGACCATATATACCTCGAAGCCCTCTGCGGCGAAACGGACGGCCGCCGATCCGATCACATCGTCCGCCTCGAAGCCCGGGACCATCAGCACCGGGATATCGAGGGCCAGCACGATGTCGCGAAGCGGTTCCAGCGATTTCACGACAAGTTCCGGAGTCTCTCCCCGGTTGGCCTTGTAGGCCGGATACAGCTCGTTGCGGAAGGTACCGCCCGGCGGGTCGAAACTCACGGCGATGTGCGTGGGCCGCTCCCGGTCGATCAGTTCGAGCAGATATTTCGTAAAGCCGAAGAGGATAGAGGTATCCTCCCCCTTGGAATTGACCATGGGCCGCCCCAGGAAAGCATAATACATCTTGAAGATGAGCGCATGGCCGTCAATCAGGAAAAGTTTCATACGGCAAAGATGAAACTTTTTTGGAAAGTTTCAAAGAGTCCCGTTGCGCTTATATCAATAATGATTCATAAGCTTTCACAAACGGGTCATGTGGCCGAGGAGAGGGCGCTAATTGGAAATAATAACACTATCTTCCGTGCCAACAGTCAAAACCATATCATCTACAGCCCTATAATTAACCCTTAACAAAACTGACAATGTTAAAACACCTGCTTCAAGTGCTGAGTACCACATTGGTGCTCTTCACTTCCCTGTGGGGAAACCCGCTGGCATCCGCCCAGAACCGTGCCATTTTTGGCAAGGTCGTCGATGCCGACGGCCAGCGATCATCGGCGCCGCCATCCTGGTGCCCGGCACCAGTACCGGCGCCACGACCGATCTCGAAGGCAATTTCAACCTCCGCGTCACTCCCGGCTCCACGCTGGAAGTCTCCTGTATCGGTTATGTGACCCAGCGTGTCAATGCGTCCGACAACATGGTCATCATTCTGCAAGACGACGCTGAAATGCTTGAGGAAACCGTGGTTGTCGGCTACGGCGTACAACGCAAGAAACTCGTAACCGGATCCACGGTCAGCGTATCTGGCGACAAACTTGCCGCCGCCCATGCGGTCGATGCTTTCGGCGCCTTGCAGAGCCAGGCTGCCGGCGTCAACATCATACAGAATTCCGGTCAGCCGGGCGAGAGTTACAAGATTACGATCCGCGGTATGGGCACCGCCGGTTCCAATACTCCGCTCTACGTCATCGACGGCGTGCCGGGAGGTTCGATCACCGCCCTCTCCCCCAATGATATAGAATCCATCGACGTCCTGAAGGACGCGGCCTCCAGTGCCATCTACGGCGCCCGGGCCTCCAACGGCGTCATCCTCGTAACCACGAAGAAGGGCAAGGCCGGCAAAGTCCAGGTCACCTTCGACGGCTACTACGGCTGGCAGAACCCCAACACCAACGGGATCACCCCGCTGAACGCCCAGCAGTACATGGAGATCAACGACCTGGCCTACGAAATCCAGGGAGCTTCCAAGTACGACTGGGCCGCCTTGATCCCCAAGCAGTACGCACAGATTAAAAACGGCACCTGGAACGGTACCAACTGGCTTGAAGAGACCACGGTCCACAACGCCCCGACTTCCAATGCCTCCATCAACATCATGGGCGGCAGCGACGTATCCCGTTTTGCCCTCGGTTTCAGCCGTTTCTCACAGACCGGTACCATCGGCTATCCCGCCACCCCGCAGTATGACCGCCTCACCGTCCGCCTGAATTCCGACTATTCCCTGATCCGGAAGAACAACCGCGACATTCTCAAGTTCGGCGAGAACATCACTTTCACCAATACTTTCAAGAAGGGTGTCCAGATCGGCGGCATCTACAATAACAGCATCCGCAACCTTCTGTCCATGTCCCCGCTCTTGCCCGCCCGCAACGATGAAGGCGGCTGGTACGAGTACAGGGACATCGTGGCCGACAACTGGGATTTCAGCGCCGAAATGGCCAACCCGCTCGCTCAGCTGTATTACACCCGCAACAACCACTATAACAAAGGTTATCGCCTGCAGACCAACTTCTTCCTGGAGTTCGTCCCCGTCAAGGGCCTGACCTTCCGCACCAGCGCGGGATGGCAGTATAACCACAGCGAAAGCCGCAGCTACGTGCCCGTCTATGAGCTGAGCACCAAGACGTCCAACCCGAACGACGACGTCAGCCAGAGCCAGTCCTACAGCATGCGCTGGTCCCTCGAAAACACCGCCAATTGGGTTCACTCCTTCGGCGACCACAACCTCGACGTCCTCCTGGGACAGTCTCTCGAAAAATGGGGCTATGGCAGCAGTGTCGGAGCGACCAACTCCAACTCCCTGTTCCCCGGCTCCTTCGACCACGCCTACATCAGCAACGCGAACGTTATCGATCCGGCCTTCACCTCGATCAACGGCAGCCCGAACAGCCAGGGGGCCCTGTCCTCTTTCTTCGGCCGAGTGAACTACAACTACAACGAAACGTACCTGCTGTCTGCCGTGCTCCGCGCCGACGGGTCTTCCAACTTCGCCCGCGGCCACCGCTGGGGAGTCTTCCCCTCCGTGTCCGCCGGCTGGGTGGCAAGCAATGAACCGGTCTTCGATTTTGCCCGGGGCTGGCTGAGTTTCTTCAAGATCCGTGGCAGCTGG